>DASUFM010000344.1:0-8985 GCA_036274535.1 Blastocatellia bacterium | reverse complement strand
ATGTAGCCGCGCTCTTCCAACCGCATCCACAACTGCTCGGTATCCCAATAAATGCCCGCGCCGCCACGCAACACGGTCTTGTTGCCTTTATCCGGGTTCCAGGCAAAACCGAGCGCCGGCGAGAAGTTGTAATAGTTCTTCTTCGTCGGACTTAAATCGCTGCCGTAAAGCGGCGCGAGATACTGCGGCTTGTCCAGATCGCTGTTGACCAGCGTGCTCTCAAAGTTCCATGCCAGACCGTAGTTGAAGGTGAAGTTCGGTTTGATCTTCCAGGTGTCCTGGCCGAAAAAACGCAGACGCTGATTGATCTTTGCCTTGTCAATATTATACGGCGGCGGCTGGCTCGGATCGCCGACGCCGACCACGGCCCCGGCGAAGGGTAGATTGAGCAAATCCTGTCCTGTGCTGATCGTGGTCGGCAGAAGGGGGAACAATTGTCGCCGTATAGCTTCCGGCAAGATTGAAGTAGGAATCGAAGTGACGGTTTCGGGCTGGAGACCAACCGCGCACGCCGGATCGCAGTAGCCCCAAAAACCGGTACCCGGCGCATGTTCGATCTCAGTCCCGAAGCGAAACCGGTGCGAGCCTTTCTGCCAGTTCAGCGTATCCAGGAACGTGAAGCGGCGCAGGTCGCGGCCCTGAGTCGCATTCGAAGTATTGCCCACCGTGACGTTGGTGCCGTTGATCTGAAGTTGCGGGAAATTGAGACCTACGCAATCCGGACAGACCGTACTGTCAGGGAAGAGATTCCGATTCTGCCAGTAGGTGTAGTTGAAGCGGAAGTCATTGACCAGCGTCGGGGTAAACGTTGAAGTGACGCCGATCACGCCCTGGTCGGAGAAGTTCTTGTTCTGAAGCCAGTTGGACGGCAGACTGGCGCCGCTCCTCGGCCCGAACCCTTTGTTTTGATCATGCGAGTAACGCAGAAACGCGGTGTGATTGTCCGTCACTTTCCAGTCAAGGCGCGTACTGAACAGGTGGCCGGCGTAGGGGTTGGCGAAATTGCCCGCCAGACTGTTGGCCGGCGCGTAGTTAGGCTGGTAGGTGACAACCGCGGTTTGATTCGTGTACTCGTAATTGGAGAAGAAGAAGAGACGATCTTTGATGATTGGGCCGCCGATCCAAACTCCGGGATTACGGCGCGCGAAGAACGGGTCTTCAATCGCCTTACGCTCAGCCACGTTGTTGCACAGCGCAGGGGCGCGGGGTTCCTGACAGATACGTTTCAACCCCGGATATGCGCTCATATTGTGGTCGCGGAAGAAGAAGTAGCCCGAACCGTGAAACTGGTTGCCGCCCGTGCGCGTGACGATGTTTACCCCGCCGACGCTGGTAATGCCGGTCGAGAGATCGAAATTGGTCGAAGAAAGCTGAAACTCCTGGATCACTTCCTGCGAGAAGTTCATGCCGGTGTTGCCCTCGATCGAGTTGCGCACGGTGCCGCCGTCCACCGTAATGGAGGTCCTGCTTGACGACCCGCCCAGGATCGAAACCTCAAAGGGCGCGTTGTACTGCGAAGTCGAGCCGTAGCCGATCGTCACCCCCGGTTCCAGCGAAGCCAGGTTAAGGAAATTGCGGCCATTGAGCGGCAGTTCCTGAATCTTCTGGCGAGTGATGATGCCGTCAATCGAGTGCGCCTCGGCGTTGATCTGCGCCGCGCTGCCGGCATTGACGGTGACTATCTCAGTCGTCTGTCCGATTTCCACTTGCAAATTGGCGGACGTGATTGTGCCGGTCGCTACAGTCACTTCCAACACCAGCGTCCGAAAGCCCTGCATCTGCAGCTTAATCTCATATTGGCCGGCGGGCAGCGCCGGGGCGGAGTATACGCCGTCGTTTTCGGATTTCGTCTGGCGCGTAAAGCCGGTGGCCTTGTTGCGAATAATGATCGGAGCGTCTTTGATGATCGCGCCCGAAGGGTCGGTAACCGTGCCGGATATTGTGCCTACCGGCGCCTGCGCCCAAACTATGGGCGCCATAAAGACGCTCAGCAGAAAACCGAGCGCAAACAGAAGGTAGAAAGGCGAGTCCAATGGCTCTTTCCTCGAATACCAGGGAATCGTGTAACTGGCGGAACTTCTCATGAGATTGTCTCCTTGTTCTAAGAGCTTATAAGTGCGAGCTTATAAGGTTCACGAGTTGCGATAATGCCGTGAAAGATTGGCGCAAACGATGTGAGTTAAACACGGCAATAGGGGGGCCGCACTCGGTCAATGGAGATCGAGCCGTACCCGGAATCACCCAGCCAGCCTGTTGGAAGGGGAAGTCTTCTAGTGAGCTTCCGTAATCGGTTAATTTACAGTCTCAATCGATCTACTTTTTGGCGAGATCGATCGGGAATTCGATCGATCCACGGAGGAAAATACGGGCGCATTATATACTAACCGCTCGGTAAGTCCAGATACATGAGGGTGAAATCTCCGTCAATTCTCGGCCAATACCCCGCTGGACTAATCCGCCGCCGCTCCGTTAGAGTGCTGCTTTTAGGGTCAGTACCGCTCGCGGCGCCGACCCGATTAACCGAGAGTCCGAAATTAATCCTATGAACTATGTTGAAATAGTCGAAGCCGAAGGCCATCTGGTAGATTCGCAGATATTGTCGAACATCATGGATCGCGTGATCGAGTGCGGCGCGGTCTTTGAGGTAATCGACTTCAAGCTCGGGCGCACCAACGAGGAGTTCTCGCAACTGCACATGCGCGTGATCGCGCCGACCAGGGAAATACTGGACAAGACGCTCGAAGAGCTGGTCGAACTGGGCTGTTACAAGGCCCAGATCACCGACGCGACGTTGAAGCCCGCTCCCGAGGACCGCGTCGTGCCCGATGATTTTTATTCGACGACCAATCATCGGACGTACGTCCGCATCGGCGGCGCGTGGGTCGAGGTCGCCAGACAACGGATGGACGCCGTCGTCGTCGTCCGCAAAGAAGCGGCTCTTATAGCGGAATGCCGCAAACTGCGTGACGTGAAGAAGGGCGAAATGGTGGTCTGCGGAGCGAACGGCGTCCGCATTCAACAGGAATTCAAGGAGCGCGACCGCCTGGGCTTCGCGTTCATGGCCAACGAGATTTCATCCGAACGCCGCGCCGAGACCGCTGTCCGCAAGATCGCCGAGATGATGCGCCAGATTAAAGCCGAAGGAGGGCGAATAGTCTTCGTCGCGGGCCCCGTGGTCGTGCACACCGGAGGCGCGGCGGCCTTCTGCGAGATAATACGCAAAGGATTCGTCGACGCGCTGCTCGCGGGAAACGCCATCGCCGTTCACGACATAGAGAGCCAGCTTTTCCATACCTCGCTTGGCGTCGACATAGAGACCGGCGTTCCTATCGAAGAAGGCCACAAGAACCACATGCGCGCGATCAACGTCGTCAACCGCTACGGCTCCATCCGCGGCGCCGTCGAAGCCGGAGTCCTGCGTTCGGGCATTATGTACGAGATGGTCAGAAAGAACGTCCCATACGTGCTGGCCGGATCGATCCGAGACGACGGCCCGCTGCCCGACACCGAGATGGATTTGGTCAAAGCCCAGGAAGATTACGCGCGGCTGCTGGACGGAGCGAAAATGGTCGTCTGCCTCTCGTCAATGCTCCATTCGATAGGCGCGGGCAATATGACGCCTTCATGGGTGCGGATGGTCTGTGTGGACATCAATCCGGCCGTCGTCACGAAACTCTCCGACCGCGGCTCACAGCAGACGCTGGGCGTGGTGACGGATGTGGGAACGTTTTTGAACCTGCTGGCTCAGCAGTTGTGGGTGTGACGATATTGACTATGATGGTGGGACAATTTTCCAAATTGTCCCACTCATGCAATTCCAACACGCTTTAATATTCCACCTTGGCGCCGCATTCCTTGCAGAATTTCGGTTTCCCTTCCAATTCATTCCCGCAGCTCTTGCAGCGCAGTTTGGCGTTCGTCGGCTGGCCGCATTCGGGGCAGAATTTGCTGTTCGAGACCGTGCCGCAATTCGAGCAGGAGACGCCGGCGAAAGCGCCGGCGTTCGCCGCTTCGGTCATCGGGTTGACTGAAGCTTGCGACGGCGCCCGATGCGTCGCGCCCGCGCTCATATCGGTCGAGGAAGTGTAATCGGTCTGACGCGCGCGTTCGTGAAGTTGCTGGCGCGCCGCGTCGACCTTGGCCTGCGCGTGGTTGGAGGCGAATTCCTCTTCGTAATTCGGCGCGCAGCCTTCGCACAGGCCGGCCGCGGCGTTCCAGCAGACATCCGGACAGACCCATTTGCCGCAGCGCGTGCACTGATGGAAGTGCGGCTTGGCCTCTTCGACCGCGATGGCGAAAGCGTCGTCGTGAGCTTTACCGCCGATGGCGCGCTGAATATCGTAGGCGCTATTGCCTGCGCTGCCGAGAATTCCGCCGAAAATGTTTCCGGCCGAGCGGAGCACGTCTGATACCAGACCCGCTGTGTATGTCTGAAACCGCGATTGGTAACCGTTGCCGCATTTGTCGCACCGAAATCGGAATTGGAATCCCCGGTCGGTGGAAAGGTCGTCGTAATTGGCGGTAAATTTGATGAGTGACATGGTAAGGAGCTCCTTTGGGACGATTGGATAGACATCTCGCCGCTCGAGCGGGCGGGACCTGATTGCGGAAACTGAATCGGATGATGAAGTAAGCTGCGCGGCGCCTTCCTATTTTTATAGCGCCTGCCCTTCAACCCATTCTTCGCCGTCCTCGAAAATCTCTTTCTTCCAGATAGGCACGGTTTGTTTCAGGCGGTCAATCGCGTAACGGCAGGCTTCGAAGGCCACGCGGCGATGAGGCGACGTGACGACGATGACAACCGAGGATTCCGAAATTTGCAGAGGTCCGAACCGGTGGATGATCCCGATTCGTTCGACGTCGGGCCAGTTCTCGCGAATCTCTCCGCCGATGCGCCGCATCTCTTTGACGGCCATCGGCTCATAGGCTTCATACTGCAGGCTGACGACGCGGCGGCCCTTCGTATTGTCGCGCACAACGCCGTCGAAGGTCACGACGGCGCCGGCGCCGCCGGTCAGGAGTCTCTTTTCCAGACCGAGCTTGTCAATCGGCTCGCGAGTGATTTCAAAAATATCAATATCAGGGCTCATTTCAGCTAGCCTCCGGAAACAGGCGGGAAGACGGCCAGCGTGTCGCCGTCTTCGAGCGACTGATCTTTTCGCGAGTGCTCTTCATTGACCGCGAAGAGCGCGCTGCGTTCGAATTTTTCGAGGTTCGGAAACCGGCCTTTGACCTCATTCCATGCGCCGGCGACGTCAGCCGGAGCCGCCAGATCGCATTTCAGTTCGCCGGAGCCAGCCACCTCGCGGAGCGCGCCGAACAGGAGCACATTGATTTTGATTCTGTCACTGTTCATATGAGCTCGACTTTGTCCTTTTTGTAATGAGACTTTGTCCAATGTGAGATCTCACATTGGACAAAGTCGAGATGAGATGACGTTCCAGAGCTTACAGCAATTTCAACGCGCGTTCAAAAACTTCCGACGGGGCGACGCCTGTCATGCAGCGATGATCGATCGGGCAATCGCGCAGCATGCAGCGTTCGCATTCGACGCCTTCGGCGCGAATCGATTCCGCGCGAACCCCGCGCGGCGCGGTCTCGAATTCGTTGGTCGGGCCGAAAATCGTCAGCGTCGGGCGGCCCAGCGCGGCGGCGATGTGAGCGGGGCCGGTGTCATTGCTGATAATCAAATCGCACGAATCCAGCGCGCCGATCAATTCGGCCATGCCGGTTTTGCCCGCAAGGTTGACCGCCCCGCTCCGCTTCATCTGCTGGATGATCCGATCGGCGCCCGCGCGCTCCGAAGCCGCGCCGATGAAGATGATCCGCGAACCGAGGGTTTCCATCAGCCGGTCGGCGAGCGCGGCGAAACTGTCTTCGGGCCAGCGCTTCGCGCGGCTGTTCGTGGCGCCGGCGTTGAGCGCGACGAGCGGCCGAGAGTTCGAATCGGCGCCGGCGCGTCGCAGCAAAAGTTCGGCCGCCCGGCGCTGCGCGGGACTTGCGTTCAAAGTCGGGACCGGGTTCGGCGTTCGAGATTCGGCGTTTCCGCCCAGACAGACGCGCTCGCATTCGGCGACGACGTCCAGATAATCGTGAACCTGATGGCGGCCCTTATGCCGCGGGCTGCGACGCAGCTTATTCGTGAGCAGAAGAGCGCGGCCCTGCGCCGCGAAACCAACCCGCGCTCGCGCGCCTCCCAGCCACGCCAGCAGCGCGGCCTCGAACGCGTTTTGAAACAGCGCCGCCAGGTCGAAACGGCGGGCGCGCAGCAATTTTGCCGCATCGATAAACGCCCGCGCCCCGTCTTCCTTACGGCGGTACGCGATGACCTCGTCTACGAACGGCGAGCTCTCGAATAATCCGGCTGTGAGCGGCGTGGCGAGAAGCGCGATGTGCGCCTCCGGAAAAGACGAACGCAACCGTTCGAGCGCCGGCAATGTCATCACCGCGTCGCCGATCCAGTTCGCGCCTCGGACTATGATGCGATTAATCGGATACATGCTCAGGCAGAGAACGCGGAGGATGAGCGAGGATCGAAGATGGAGGATTGAAGATCGCTTTGCGCCCCCTGCGCGTAATGACGCGATCTTCGATCTTCGATCTTCGATCCTCGGTCTTCCACCGCGTTCTCAATTCGCCGTTTGCGGCGGCAGCGGTTTATCCACTTTCGGGCGCCCCGGCGCGTTGGCCAGCCGCCACATAGTGGCGAAGACAGTGCGCGCCACCTTCTCCATCTTCTGGTAATCGATCTTATCCGGAGTATCCGCCAGGCCGTGGTAATCTTCATGCACGCCGGAAAAGTAGAAAATGATCGGGACGCCCTTCTTCGCGTAGTTGAAATGATCGCTGCGATAGAAGAAGCGTTCGCTGTCGTTCGGGTCGTCGTACTTATAGTTGAAGGCGAGCTTGAGGAATGAGTTGTTGACCTCTTCGCTCAGATTCCCCAGGTCCGTGCTCATCATCTTCGACCCGATGACGTAAAGCTCGTTCGGACCGGTCAGGTCCTTGTTAGCCGGGTTGTCGTCGCCCTGCTTTTTGCTGCGGCCGACCATATCGATGTTGAGCTGAGTGATGATCCGCTCTATTGGAACAGTCGGATTGCTGGTGAAAAATTCCGACCCCCAGAGCCCCTTCTCTTCGCCGGCGTGCCAGACGAAAATAACCGAACGCTTTGGTCGCTCAGAGCCTTTCGCCAGGGCCTGGGCGATCGCCAGCGTGGACACGGTTCCCGACCCGTCGTCGTCGGCGCCGTTGAAAATCTTGTCGCCCGTGGCGTTTTTGGCGATTCCGACGTGATCGTAATGAGCGCCGACCGCGACATATTCATTCTTCAAAATGGGATCGGCGCCTTCGATCACGCCCACCACGTTTTGCGTTATCGCGCTATCGATCTTCGCGTTGACATTGAAGCTGGCCTGCTTGCCGTCGCCGAGGTCGAAAGCTTCGACCGGCGCGCCCTCGTCGGTCTGCTTCCTGATCGTCTCGTAATCGACCTTCTCACCTTCGAGTATCGCTTTGACCATTTTTTCGGAGGCGTAGATGACGGGAATGTTCGCGCCGGCCTGCCGCGGCTTCTCCAACGCCATGCGCGAGGGATACAGTGAAAACTGATGCCGGTTCCGCCAGAATGTGAGCGTCGACGCGCTTGGAATGTAAATGACGCCCCTGGCGCCATGGGCGCGGGCGTATGTTTCAGGAGTGTCGTAATCCTCGCCGGCTTTCCCGCCGCGAAAATCCTGGAAGGTTACGCCTTTCGGATATCCTTCGACCACGAGCATGATCTTGCCTTTCACGTCGACTCCCTTATAAGCGTCGATGCCCCTGGCCTTGATCTTATAACCGTGGCCGGCGTATACGATCCGTCCGCTCGCCTGCCCAGGCGACGGCTCGGCGATGAAATCCTCGCCGAGTTTGAAACTCTGCCCGTTGACGCCGGCGACGGTCAGCTCAGGCTCTACGCGCCTGCTGGTCAGGGCGAATTTCTGAAAATAGGTTCCGTTGTCTCCCCCAGGTTTGACTCCCCATCGAGACAGATGATCCGCAATGAATTTGGCCGTCAGGTCGAGCCCGCGCGACGGCGTGTCGCGCCCTTCCATCTCGTCTGAAGCGACCACGTAAAGCCATTCCTTCAACTTAGGGGCCGTAATCGCCTCGACATTGCCGAACGGCGCGGGCGCGGGCTGCGCGTAACCCAATATCGCGCAAAATAAGAGTATGACTGTTAAAAATCTGGTTTTCATAAATAGGATTTATAGGACTTATAGGACCTACAGGGCCTGTAAGTCCTATTCATCAATGCCTGTAATCCTTCAGCAATTGATCCAGCAACGCCGCGTATTCGTTGCTGCCGTTGAGGAGTTTCTGATTGAGATCGTCGTATTTGCTTTTCGCCCTCTCCAGTTCATCGGCGATGTGCAGCGCGGCCAGGACCGCCAGTCTGAGCGAATCCGAAGTCAGGGCGCTTTTCGATATCTCGCGCATCCGCTCGTCCACCATGGCGGCCAGTCGCAACGTTCGCTCGACATTGCCGTCGCTGGCGCGGATGGCGTAGGTCTGGTTGTATATCCTGACGTTCACGCTTTGTCCCTGCGATTCTGTGTTCCGGCGATCCTGCATCAAAGTCCTTTCGACAATCCATGCGTCATCCGCGGCCGTCATCTATTGAGGGATTCCGCTTCCATTTCAAGTTTGGCGATCTCGTGCAGCATCGCCTCTATGTTGGCTCGCATCGATTCGCGTTCGGCCATCAATCGTTCGATTTGCGACCTCAGACGCTCATTCTCCGAATTCGTCTCGGCCACCGTTTCGCGAGCGCGCGCCAGGTCCGCTTCGAGCTGTTCCTTATCCTGTTTGAGCGTCTTGCACACCTCAAGGGCCAGACGAATCTTGTCCTGGAGGCTCGTGAATTTTTCAATACCGTTTATCGGCATACCCAATTGCGGATTGCGGATTGCGGATTGCGGATTGCGGATTGCGGATTGCGGA
>DASUFM010000343.1:0-3778 GCA_036274535.1 Blastocatellia bacterium | reverse complement strand
TGAATTTGGCCGCGATTACGGTCGAGTCGGGAGAAGGCTTCACGATGGCCGTGTTGCCGGTCACAACCGAGGCCATGGTCATTCCGGCCATGATCGCCAGCGGGAAATTCCACGGCGGAATGACAATGCCGGCGCCCAGCGGAATGTATTTCAACTCATTGACCTCGAAAGGCAGCGGCGATGGCGTGAGCGGTTGCGGCGCGTCGTAACGCAAAGCCTGGCGCGCATAAAACTCTATGAAGTCGATCGCCTCGGATGTGTCGGCTTCGGCCTCCGCCCACGATTTGCCGACTTCGTAAACCATCCAGGCGTTGAATTCGTTCTTGCGACGCCGCAGCGCCGCGGCGGCTTGAAAAAGATAATTCGCGCGATGTTCCACGCTGACATTTTTCCAGGTCTCGAAAGCCTTCCACGCCGCCGCGAGAGCTTTGTCGGCCAGCTCCTTCGTGGCGTTGTGTACGCGCCCGACCACCTGATCGAATTTCGACGGGTTGAGAGAATCGCTCAGGTCCCCGGTCGTGTAGCGCTCGCCGCCGATGATAATCGGATAATCGCGTCCGAGCTGCGATTCGACCTGCTCCAAAGCCTGTAGCATCGCCTGCGCGTTGCGCTCATCGGAAAAATCGGTGAATGGTTCGTTTTTGAAGGGAGTTAAATTGATCATCTTTGAATCCTTTATCTCGTGAACTTCTATATGAACTTGCCGTATACGGAAATCTATCAACCGCGTTCATCAAGATCAAGCTCGGCGATTGTCGCGCCCAGTCCTCCTGCTTCAGGCGGCGCGTCATAGTGTCGAATGATGAAAGTTGTCCGATCTAAAATCTTCCGAATCATCGCGCGCTGCGCGCCTATGCCCTTGCCGTGAATGATGCGAACGTATGGAAAGCGCCGCGCGCGCGCTTCGAGCAGATATTCCCCGACGACTGCTTTGACCTGTTTGGGAGGGATCGCATGCAGATCGATCACATCGCGTATCTCCATAACGATGGGTTCGTCAAACGGATCTTCATCGGCGCCGAGCGGCGGCTCCACTTCAGGTTCAATCTCTTTGCCTGGCCACAACCCGCGCCATAGTTCGATGAGTTTCATGTGGATAGTTTGAGGCGGGATGGCCTGTCAGCGCAAAAGGGCAGGTATGAAGAAAGTCGAGGATGGAAGATAGAAGATCGAACGAATGGAGCGATCCTCGATCTTCCATCCTCGATCTTCTATCCTCGATCTTCTATCCTCGATCTTCCATCCTCGATCTTCTATCCTCACTGACTCGTGATCCTTACATCGTCAACGCCAGCCTCGACGAAGCTTGCGCCGCTGGCGTCCGCCGCCTCGATCAGGATTCGGATCGTTTGTCCGGCGAACTGGCTGAGATTCACCGTGGCGGTGGCCCAGGCCGCGTCATCGTCGTTGGCGGCGCCCAATTCCTGGAAAACCGTGGTCACGGTTGAGCCGGCTATGATTCTCACTCGGAAGAAGTCGGCCGATGAGGAATTGCTCAGGTGCGCCATGTAATAGGAGAAGGTCAGCGTGTAGCTGGTTCCTCCTGTAAGCGTGATTGACGGCGACGCGATTGATGTGACGCCTCCGTCCACGTCAAAGTCGCCGGCCGAGGCGCCCGCCAGAGGCCCCGTCACAAGATCCATGACCCCGCTGACAGTCGTTCCGAGCTGTTTGGTTCCGCTCGTGTTAACGGTCTCGGGGTTGGCTCGCTGCCATTGTCCCGTCGTCGCGGTATCCGTGCCGCCAGGATTGACGGTCCAGCCGAGGTTGGTCTCGAAGTTGTCGAAGAAGACCGTCCCCGGCTGCGGAGTAGGAGTGGGCGTGGGAGTAGGAGTAGGAGTTGGCGTAGGCGTCCCTCCGCTGCAGGCGCGGATGGCCTTGTCCACGTTCAGCCGTCCTCCAGTAACGGTAATGCCGGACAGCGCGCTGATCGGGTCGACATTGTTCATGAGATTCGCTTTCAGCGCCGCGGTGCTCAGCGAACACCTGGAGAGCACCAGCGCCGCCGCGCCGGAAACGTGCGGAGTGGCCATCGAGGTTCCGCTGAAGACGGCGTAACTGTTATTGCGCACCGTCGAAAGAATGGACGAGCCGGGCGCTCCCAGATCGACGGTCGTGGCGCCGAAGTTGGAAAATGAAGATCTCGCGTCGCGGTTGGTAGTCGATGCGACCGCCAGCACGTTCGGCGCGTTATAGTTGGACGGGTAATTGGCCGTGAGGTCGTTGTTGCTGCCGGCGTTGCCCGCGGCCGCGACGAAGAGCATGTCGGCGCTGTTCGCGGCGTTGATCGCATCCAGCAGCGCCTGCGAGAAGCCGCCGCCGCCCCAGCTGTTGGAGAGGATGCGGATGTTGGCGGCGGATCCGAATCTCTGTTTGGCAGCTATGGCGAACTGTATGCACTCAATGGCGTCGGCCGTGTTCCCGCTGCCTGACGCGCTGAGGAACTTCAACCCCATGATGCTGGTGGTCCAGTTCACGCCGACCACTCCAGTACTATTATTGCCTCTGCCCCCGATAGTCCCGGATACGTGGGTGCCGTGATTGTTATCATCCAGCGGGTTGCAGGTGTTGGTGATGGCGTTGAATCCATGTGTGCCGGCCGCGCAATTGATCGTCTGGCCTCCGACCGTCACGCTGAACGCCGCCGGCGCCGACCAGATATTCGCCGCCAGGTCCGGATGGTTATAGTCGACGCCGGTGTCGATCACGCCGACTACGATCGAAGCGGAGCCTGTCGAAACGTCCCAGGCTTGAACCGCGCTGATGTCCGCGCCCGGTGTGCCGGTCTGGCCGCCGGCGACCTGGCCTGTATTGTTCAATCCCCACAACTCGCCGAATCGCGGGTCGTTGGGAGTCAGTTGAGTCCGGACTACATAATTCGGTTCGGCGTATTCCACACCCGCAAGCCGCGACAACATGTTCAACAACGCCCGAGTATTCATATGTTTCGCGCGGAAGTGGAACAGGTCCAGCCCGGCCGGACCTATTTTGCGATGTTCCGAGGCGCCGGACAGGGAAACCGCGTTATCCACGAACGTCTGACGCTGAAGTTCGTCAGAGGCGTTGAATTTCACTATGGCTTCCCCTGCCACTACTTCGTTGCCGTCCAGCATCTCGATTTGCATCGGCTCTTTCTCCGCCGGTTCCCTGGACTGACCCTGAGTCGATGCGCTTCGCTGACTCCCCGGAAAGACTGTCAGCAGAACTATCATTGCCGCTGTGAGTTTCAGGAAGATCGATCTTTTGTTCAGTTTGCGTGTGTGATCCGATGATTTAGGTGTTCGGCTCGGCATGATTTCCTCCTAGTTAAGTGATGGGAGTGTGGCGCCACTATGCGTACGGGCAAAAGGCGATTAAACAAATCGCCACACATGGCGCATGGATTGGCTAACCGCCTTAATCCGGCGACTCGCCAGGCTGCTTAACGGATGAAAACGACCAAGAAGAATTTGAACTGCTCAGTTTTAACTGGGGAGGAAGACGAGATCCCCTATTCGGGGAATCTATACAATTAATTTATGAAGATATACGGGTTTGCTTATATGCTGAGAGGCGGGCCAAGTCAATATCTGTGTGGACTTGTATAAAATAAATTGTAAAAACGGGCAGAATACTTAAGTTGAGGCCCCGAAGTGGCGACAGCCTTTGGAGTGCGGTTGCTTGGAACCGCTTTGGTAGTCATCCCGGATCCCACAGACTTCGGGGACGAAAGACCCGGTGGATTCTCTCTGATCATTGTCGAAAAATCGAAGTTGACTACCAAAGCGGTCCCGAACGC
>DASUFM010000342.1:0-9747 GCA_036274535.1 Blastocatellia bacterium | reverse complement strand
CAAACACCATCACCGCACGGTGGCGGCAGTTCGTCATCACGTCGCGTCAGCGACGGCTGAACCATCAAGTTCGCACGATTCAATTACCAATTCAATCGTCGCTGACGCGACGTAGAAGGGAGTACATTTACATACCGTGCGTTAATGGTTATCGAAAAAAATAATGCGCCGATGTGTGGCGCGAGTTGTTTACTCGCGCTTCTTCGGCAGGAGATAGCGCGGGTAAACAACCCGCGCCACAATTGTTGTTGCATTTATTTCTCAAAGACCATAAACGCACGGCTAAGATCACGCCGTCGCTACGCGACGAAGAAGACGCGCATTTCGCGCAAAAGTTTGGGGCAAGACATGCGCTGTTCGTAACACAAGCGCTGGTTATAACAGTCCTGCGCGCCGGAGCGCTCCATCAAGAATCAATCCACGTTCGGCGTCGAGAGGAACCAGCGGCAGGCGTACTTCCGGCGTCTCGAGCAAGCCGAGCCGCATCATCATATACTTCAAAGGAATCGGATTGGTGTCCATGAAGATTGATTGATTCAGCTCGAACAGCTCGAAGTGCAGTCTGCGGGCCTCCGCCAGTTCGCCGCGCTCTACCGCGTCGCACATCGCCGCGACGCGTCCCGGGTCTAAATTGGCGACGGCATTCATGGTCCCCGCTCCGCCAATCGCCATCATCGGCAGACTGAGCGCTTCGAGTCCGCAGAAGATACGGAAATCCGCGCCGAGTTTCGCCAGCAGTTCCGTGACCAGTTCCAGATCATTAACCGCGTGTTTGACGCCAACCAGATTCGGCGCGCGCTCGGCGATCCTGGCCATCGTCGCCGAAGTCACTGAAACGGCCGCGCGTCCGGGAATGTGATAGATCATCATCGGCAAGTCGATCTGTTTTCCAAGCGCCGTGTAATATTCCACCAGTCCTGCCTGCGGAGGCTTGATATAATAAGGTGTGACGATCAGCAGCGCGTCAACCCCGGCTTTCTCCGCGCGGCGTGTCAGATCTAGAGTCTCTTCGTAAGACTGTGAACCGGTGGCGGCGACGACAGGGATGCGTTTGTTGACGGTCTGCACGGCCAGTTTGATCAACTGATCACGCTCGTCAATCGTGAGGCTGCTTGGTTCCGCGGTTGTTCCGGTGATCAGCGCCCCGTGCGACCCTTTCAACACCTGACGTTCGAGCAATGACGCGAATTTGTCGTAATCGATTTTGCCGTCGCGGAATGGCGTGATCACGGGCGGATACGAACCGCGCAAAAATTTGTGGTCAAGCTTGATCATCTCCCCACCCCCGCGCGGTTGGTCAGAAATCCATCGCTCAGCCCCAGTAGCCTGATTTCCTTCTTCAGGTCTTCGTGCCAGAGCAGCGATCCCAGAGCCAGATGCATCGGTTGGTCCTGAATCGTCAGTTCGTAAACGTCTTCATCCTTCGAGGCATGATTGTGTACAGCCCACCCCGGCGCAGAAAGCATCAGATCGCCGGCCGACCAGTCGTAGCGCCGACCTTCGACGATGCTGTAGCCGCTCCCCGCGAAATAGTAATTGATCGCCGCCGAAACGTGACGATGCGGACGATCCACGATGTTCGCCGGGCGAATGGTGATCGTAGCAAAAAAGCTGTTCGTCGTGCCGTTGACGCGGCCCGTCGCCGGATCGTAGAGCAGATACAGCCGCCGGCCGACGTACTCCTTGCCGAGCGCGCGCAGCTTGTTGAGCTCGGCCTGAACCTGTTCCCAGGGCCAGTGCAGCGGTTTGATCCTGATGTGGTCGGGGGAGATCAACTTCTCGTAAGGCATCAGCCACGCGCCCTGCTCGGTCAGTTGAAATGTTCCGTAGGGGTTGACGCGCGAAGGATCGAGCGCTTCTTCTTCCTTCTCTTCCGCGATTTCGAACGGCGGGTTTTCATCCACGACATAAACGCCTAGCTTTTCGAGCAGCGGGGAATTGCTGTAACTCAGCCAGGCCTGAATCCCATCCGTATCATTGAATCGCTGATACGTCATCCATGATGGAGTCGTCCAGGCGTCGTATTGTCGATAATCGAAGCCCTGGCCGTTAATGATCGCGCGCCCGGCGCCGAGAATGCAGAAATCAACAAGGAATGAGTTGTGTCGAATCGGCGCTGTCATTTCACCAGGCTTGAGCACGTTGATAGATACTGCAATGCCCGGGGCCAGTCCGTCCCCGACGCCGGTTTCAGGATGCGCCACGAGCGACATCCTGCGGCCGTTGGCCGGGGCCGGCAGATCGGCCAGCCGTTCGATCTCCGCGTCAATCAACTCTTTCCTGACGACGACCGGCGGAATGAATTTCTGCCGGTTCCCTTTGCTCAAGGTCAAGCGGTCGGGCGTCGCCACGCCCGTGCGATCTATGAATTTGAAGCCTTGTTCCGCCATCCTGATTGCTCCTGAGGATCGAGGATCGCTATCTTCGATCTTCGATCTTCCATCTTCCATTCTCTTTCACTGTTTGATTATCGCCACCGCGGGGCCGCTTTCTGCGGATGCGCGAGGCCGCGGCCGAGTCCACGTTGCCTGGCTCGGCGATACAACTCGATTCCAAGCGCCAGGTCTGAAATGCCCATGCCCAGTGACTTGAACAAAGTGAGATCATCGCTTGCGGATCGCGGCTGTCCGGCGGCGACGACGCTGGCCAGGGATTTGACCGCCGCCCAGCCCGAGGCCGCGGCGCCGAAGTATTCGATCAGTTCTCGTGAGAGTCGTTGCGCTGAAGGAATCGTATCAACTACCACCTGATCGCATCGCTCCAGCGTGTCAAGGGCGATTTCCGCGCGTTCCGGCGTGATGGCGCCGACGGCGTTGATGTGCGCGCCTCTGCTGACCATGCCGGCGAACAGGATCGGCTCCGTGGCGCGGGTCACAACGGTGATGATCGGCGCTTCGGCGACCGCTTCGGCGACACTGCCCGCGGCGACAGCCTCGACGCCGAATTCCCGTCTCGCCCAGGCGACGAGCTTTGCGCGTCGCTCCTCATTGCGGCCAAATACTCGAATGCGCCTGATCGGACGCACGGCCGCGACAGCGGCGACCTGGGCGCCGGCCTGCTTGCCGGCGCCGATGATCGCCAGTTCATCGGCGTCTTCGGCGGCAAGACGCCGGGTCGCCACCGCCGAAGCGCCGCCCGTCCGCATCTGGCCCAGCGCGAACGCTTCAATGACGGCTTTTAGCGAACCGTCGCCGCTGTCGAAGAGAATCAGCAGTGGCGTCGCGCCGCCTTCGGTATGCGCCCAGGTCTTGGTCCCGACGAAGCCGTCCTTGGCGAACACGGCGCCGATCGCGTGCAGCGTCGAGCCTTTGCCCCAGGTCACATGCGTCTTGGTCATGTTCCGCGCGTCGCCGCTCGCCTCGGCGAGCAGCCCGCTTTCCAGGGCGTTTATCGCGTCTCCAAGGCTCATCAGAGAGACGACGTCCGCTTCCGAAATCCACAAAGGCGTTTGATCTGACATATCTACTTTTCGGAGGAGTCCCGCAGGTCACGACGCGGCGCCCGGAAATGATGAATGCGGGCCACGTAGTAATGGATTTATTCGCCACATCATATAACGAACAAACCATTACTACGTGGGCGGAAGCGGTGAGGAAACCGGCGGCGCCAGATTCAAACTGTTGACGATCAGCGCATGTGTGACATAGCGCCCGATCAGCATCAGTATGGCAATGGCCTGTTCGAAGCCGATGGTTTCGATCACCGCTTCAAGCTCGATAGTAGTGTTGTGACCGTGACGTTCGATCACGGCCAGCGTCAACTTCTGGGCCAGAATTTCCGCTTCCGACATTCCGCCGCTTTCGTCCGCCCGCAGTGAAATTACGCCGCGCACCCAGGCCTCGCCGAAGCCGAGCTTGAGCGACAGGCGTTCATGCTGGATGCGCTCATAGTCGTTTTCATAGACCGTCGCCACGGTCAGCGACACGACTTCGGTCAGCCTGTCCGGCAGCGCATGCTTGAGGTCTTCGGTGAATTGCATGAAAGACATCAGCGCCTGCGGCTGGTGGCCCGCGCATTTGAAGAATTCGCCCAGATACCCCAGGCGCTCGACTCTTGGCCTCAGCGTTTCGGCCAGATCGGGCCTCAGTCCTTCAAACTCCAATCGCGGAATCAGGCCGCTCATCTATTGCTCCTGTTCGTTTTCGCCGGCGGCGATCTGAATGTAAACCTGATTGTCTATCACCTGAACCGGATAGGCGCGGACGGCCACCCTGACCGGGGGCGTCAAGGGCCGTCCGGTCGGTATGTGAAAGCGTCCGCCATGCAGAGGGCACTCGACGGCGTCGCCTTCGATGAATCCTCCGGAAAGACAGGCCCTGGCGTGTGTGCATCTGTCATCAGTGGCGTAAAACCTCCCGCCGATATTGTAGAGCGCAAGCTGCCGGTCGCCGATCTCGACGCCCCGCGCCGTTCCTTCGGCAACCTCGCTGGCGTGACAGACGCGATGTAATTCAGATAATGGCATACCTGCGCCGTAATCAAATAGGGATCACAATCATGCCGGGAATTTGAACCGTGTCGTAGACTACGATCTTTTCCTTGAACCTGTATTTGCCGCCTTCAAGAACGATTTTGTCTATGTACTTTCCCGCATTGAATACTTTCGTCTCCTCGTCCTGAAGAGTCTGGAAAACGACGTAGTTCGCTTGCGCCGTCCAGGCGGCGCCTTCCTGCCCGACGATTTTTAAATTACTGGTCAGATGCCGCAGGTAACGCGGAGAATAGAAAAGCGCCTTACGAATGGCCGTGACGCGATCCTTCATCATGGCCTTGCTGTCGCATGACATGGTGGCGAGCGGGAGTCCCTGCTCGACGTTCTCGCGGCCAATGAGTTTGTAAACCCCGCCTTCGGAGAAAAACTCCGGCCACTTCTCCAGCCGGCCTTCGTCGAGGCACTCCACATAATCGGTCAGGAGTTCTTCGAACTCGAATCTCAATTCTCTCAGGTTCACAGTTCGCTCCTCCGATTAGTTGAAACCCATGAGCTGACGATAGTAGTTATAAAAGGCGCGAATCGCGGTTTCCGTGACCATATGATCCTCGTCAGGCCAATCGCGGCCGCCCATCTCCATGACCGCGGATTCTTCATCGTGCGCCGCGCAACCAATCTGCGCCATCTCCATCGCCTCGGCGTCATCAATCGAAACCAGTCCCGAAGGCCCCATCAGGTTAGCCTGCTTCAGGCGATAGCCGGTCATCACTTCGTCGTCATCCTCGTAGCCGAAGAAGTCCCAGACGAGTTCAAAATGCCCCGGCCCTTTCGTCACGATCTGTCGCAAGGCCAGCGTGTTGGTCTGCTGCTGCACGATCAGACTGGGGAATAAGGTCTGCATGACCACTGTGTTTTCATCCCGGAACTCTCTACGGTTGGCCAGCAGCGACGGGTCCTGCAATGAATAATCCGCCTTGAAATTGCCTATGTCGGCGGTGCCTTCCGAAGCTTTCTGTTCGCCACGGCGCGACACCAGCGCGGCATGCATGCCGGCGCCATCCATTTCGACCTTTGATTTCTGATCCGCGCGGAACAGTCCGAAGGTCACCAAAAATACGTGCAGCAGCGTCGCGTGATACGGGTCCTTGATGTTTTCAAAGACCAATTTCCAGTTGCACGCGATTTTCTGTCGCGTGCGTCCGAGCAGGCGCAATTTTCGTCCGTCGAAAACACGCTCGAAATAATAGAGCATCTTCTCGCCGAGATATTCTCTGAAGGGAATCATCCTCGGATTGAAGGAAGCGAAGATCACGCCGTTATGAACGCTTACCTTGAGCCTGCGCATGCCGTGATCGGCCAACTGGAAATCCTCCGGCATCCCGCCCACTCTGCGCCCACTCTCCACCGCGCCGCGCCGGAAGGGCACGCCGAGCAACGAGCCCTTCAGATCGTAATTCCACTGATGGTAGAGGCAGGTGAAACCCGTCGTATTGCCGTTTGCCGCGCGGCAGACTCTGGCCCCGCGGTGGCCGCATTTGTTGACGAGCGCGTTGATCGAGTCCTCCTCATCGCGCGCGACAATGACGGAAGTGTCGCCTATGTATGTCGTCTTGAAGTCGCCCGGGTTGGGAATCTCGGCTTCCAGCCCGACGTAATTCCATGTCGAGCCGCGGAAGATCAACTCCTGTTCCAGCTTGTAAACTACCGGATCGGTATACACCCAGAAAGGCACACGGCAGTTTCCCTCTTTGGGCCAGCTATAACTGCTCTGCCTTTCCGTTTTAGCAGCGCTCATAACCTCACGGTCCCTTATCAACAGAGTTATCAACTTATTAGTCTGTAAACTAAGTTTCTTGATATTTCTAAAGCCCGCGGAGCGGGCGGCGGAGTAAAGCCTGGGGTGAAGCTGAAGGCGGAACCCCAGGTCAGGTTTGGAGAGCCATCGAGCCCGTGGAACGGGCGGCAGCCAATAACTGTCGCCCACTCCGTGGGCTTGACGTATGGATACACGATGTTCCTGGGGTTCCACTCGCTTCGCTCGTTCCACCCCAGGCTACATTCTGCCGCCCGCTCCGCGGGCTCCAGCAATATCAAATAACTTAGTTTACAGACTACTAACATTACTTTGATATAAAATAACCTTCGCGCGCGCGAATTATCACACCTGGCTTTTTCACGACTACTTTGATCCTGTGAAATCCGGCTTTGTTTCCCTGAGACGAAGGGAAATAAGCGAGAGTGTACTGGCTCCTCAATTCATCGCGAGTCTTCTTCAAGACTTGAGCGAAAGCGGACTGCGATTCGAATTCGAAGGATCGCCCTCCAGTGGCCTCGGCGATTTCGGAGAGGAACTTGCAATCCGAGCCGTAACCGCGCCCGGCGATTGGGACGCCAGGCCCGAAATCATTACGCTCGATTTTAAAGCATGCGCCGTAGATTTGCGCCCAGCTCTCCTGCGCCTCACGGATGACCTGTCCCGAATCTTTGACCGGCCGGTCTTTCGCAATCTTGCGATCGAGAGAATCCTTGCCGTCACTGATGAGGACAACGACTTCGTTTCCGCCACGGCCTCCGAATCGCTCGAAAAGCGTATGCGCCGCTCCGAAGAGATTCGTGTCCTTGTCAGGCGTTCTTTTGCCACGAGGACGTGGGCGAGGAATCGGGAAAGGACTCGGCGCCTGCGGTAGTACCGGCGGAGGGCTCGGCGGCGATTTCAACGCCAGAATTTCGTTCATGGCCCGCGCTTTGCCGCCCCAATCTGCGCTCAACTGCAAGTCCGCATCGAAAGCGCCGATCATTATCTCGTCCTGTTGATTCAACCTTTCGATAAAATTCACGGCTTCGTCCTTGATCGCCGGGTAGATCGCGCCCATGCTGACGCTCGTATCGAACACTAAAATCAACCGCAACGGGTGAAGCGGCGGCTTGACATGCGCGATCTCCTGAAGCGCGCCGTCTTCGTAAATCTCGAAGTCTTCCTTCTTCAACTCCGGCAGTTGATTGCCGCTAGCGTCTTTAACGACGACGTCGATATTGATCTGTTCTGACTCTGTTTTGATCTTGCCTTCATCCTGTCGCCCGACGGCCAGACTGAAAAGGCCGATCATCCAGAGCGTCAAAACATGAAATTTGCCGACTTTTCTCATGACTTTTACTCCTCTTATAGGCCCTACAGGTCGTATTATTGAACGGATACGGGAAAACGCCTTGCATATTGACAGTGCAGACTGCTCGCAACTAAATTGTTTTTATGCGCCAAAGAACGACCGTTATTGTTTTGTTAGGCTCTCTCCTGCCCGTCGTCGCCGCTTGCGGCGGGCGTCTATACAAAGTGGCCCCTCTGCCATCGAGCGCCCCGCCCGAAATTTCGACGAGTAAGGGGGCCGGGCTGGACATCGGCGCCGTCGCATTGGATGGCGAGCGATCGTACGAACGTTTCGAAGCCAATCTTCCACTCGCCGGAGTGATAGCGGTCGACGTCAGGCTGGTCAATAAGTCGGAGGCGCCGATCATGACCGGCTCGCTAAAGTTCGAATTGCGCAACGCGGACGGCGCCCCACTCAAACGACTCGCTCCGAAAAAAGCGCTGGGCGCGGTAATGAAATATTACGGCGACAGATTTTACGCGAAAGTCGCGTACCGGCGAACCCTGGAAGATTACGAATCGGTCGCGCTCAAACAAGGCGGCGAGATCGCCCCGGAAGCGGAGATTCGCGGAATCGTCTTTTTTCAAACACGGCGCGAAACAACGAGCGTCGATGGGTTTATTCTGTCCGTCGATGGCCTGAACGCGCCTGTGAACGTGCAACTCCAGACGGCGCATAATTGAATATTGTGGCAACCCCTTACGGCTACGACAATCGGAGGTCGAACCCGCTCTATCATATTGTGTGGGGCGTCCGGTTCTTCTTTTTGGGAATGCGGACTCTGGTTCGCAATCCAGCTTTGCTCAGCCTTTCAATGATCCCGATGCTGCTGACGCTCGTCCTGTTAATGGGCTTGATCTTCGGCGCCGCGTTGATGGTCGGCTGGCTGATCGGCGACGCCGTGCGCGTTGAGATACGAATAGCCGCGCAAGTTCTGATGATCGCGCTGACATTCATAATCGCATATTTCCTTTACATGCCCGTGGCGCGCGTGCTGCTGGCGCCTTTCGCCGAAGCCTTGAGCCGCAAAACGCTCGCGATAGGCGTAGCCCCAGGCGGCTATATGATTCGCCAGAAAAAGCAGGGCCAGAACAGTCAGGGGTGGATGCGCGCAATGTGGGAAGGGCTGAAAGTGGTGATCTTTCAAGCGGCGGTCTCGCTGGCCGCTCTGGCGCTGGGGCTGGCTTTCCCGCCAGTCGGGGCGCCGGTCGGAGTGGCGGTCGCGATTTTTCTGGGCGGCCTGGATTTCTTCGACATTCCGCTCTCGACGCGCGGCCTGCGGCTGAGAAATAAACTGGGCGTGATATGGCGCAACAAATTTCTCGCCCTCGGCTTCGGCGCCGCGGCTTATCTGATGCTGCTCATTCCGGTCATCAATATGCTCGCGCTGCCTGTGGGAGTGGTCGGCGCAACGCTGTTGATCGCCACGCTTGAAGAATGAGGACCGAGGATAGAGGATCGAAGATGGAAGATCGTAGCAGCGCGCATATGCGATCCTCCATCTTCCATCTTCTATCTTCCGCTGATTTCCGGGTGGCGTTCGAGGAACTCTTTCACGATTTGACTTGCGTCGCGGTGTTCGGCGTCGGCTTCATAATTCATTCGACGCATCTCCTGATCCGAGATCTTTCCAGCCAACCGATCGAAGACGGCGCGCAATTCGGGATAGTGGTTGAGCGTTTCGCCGCGGATCACGGGGACGGCGTGATAAGGCGGGAAGTAACGCCGGTCGTCTTCGAGCGGGTAAAGATCGAGTTTCTCAATCAGGCCGTTGGTCGCTTCGCCTGAGATCAGATCGACCTTCTTTTCAGCCAATGCGCGATAGGCAAGCGACAGATTCATGGCCAGCGGCGCCTCGCGGAATTTAAGCCCATAAACCTCCGCCAACCCGCGATAACCGTCTTCGCGGTCGATGAAGGCCGAGCCGAACCCGGCGCGCCATGTCGGCGCATACTTCGCCGCTTCCGAGATCGTCTTCAATCCGAGCCTGCGCGCCTCGTCGCCGCGAGTCAGGATGACAAATGAGTTGTTGAATCCGAGTTGAGGGAGCATGACGCGCCCGGTCGCCGCGTAGCTGGCGCCCACGCGGCGGTTGATTTCGGCGGTGTCCATTATCACTGGCTGTTTGAAGATCGCGGTCAGCGCCGTGCCGGTATATTCGACGTAAAG
>DASUFM010000341.1:0-8949 GCA_036274535.1 Blastocatellia bacterium | reverse complement strand
CTCTTTGGCCAGGGCTTCGGCTTGCTCGGGAGTGTGCTTGCGATTCAACAGGGCGAATTGCGCCGCCGCCTTCGCCTGGAGAAGGCCGCGCAAGGAGCGTTCGCGCTCCAGGAGTGAGCCATCGACGCCCTGACGGATATCCGCGCGCGATTCCGCCAAAAGTTCCAGCAGGGATCGGGCGCGCGATCTCTCGCTGACCGCGAACGCCATGGCGTCAAATCCCGCAGCCTGGTTCTGCCGATGCCGTTCGGTCAGGATGTCGATGTAAGACTCATAATACTCTCGCAGTGAGGCGAAGTAGGAGGCGCGAAGGTCTTCGCGGATATCAGTGCGCAGAGATTCGACGATGCCGATGGCCTGTTCAATGGTCTGCTGGGCCTGCGGCAGGAGGCCGCGTGTTTGCTTGACTCGCGCAATCGCCAGTAGCGCGACAGCCTCTCGGTCACGGGCGCCTACCGCTCGACTGAGCGACAGGGCCTCATTAAACTTGTTCAGGGCCTTTTGCGTCTCTCCCAACGACCGATAGACCTCGCCGATTTTGTGTAGCGTATCGGCCATCGCCCGGCGGTCGGTGGGCCCCTCCTTCCTGAGCAGCATGGCTTCATTGTGCTTCCCCAGAGCTTTCCGTATCTCCCCCCGTGACCGATATATCTCGCCGATGTTGTCGAGCGTGTCCGCCTCATAAGAGGGAACGCCCGCCGCCCGACTGAGATGCAAAGCCTGGTTATATTTCTCCAGGGCCTTCGGCATATCCCCAAGCCGACGATAGATCCTGCCGATACTGTTGAGTGTGGCGGCCTGCGCCATGCGGTTATTCACCGCCTGACTGAGCGGCAGGGATTCTTTGTACTTCTCCAGAGCCTTCTCCATCTCTCCCAGTGATTCGTAGACATAGCCGATGTCGTTTAGTGTTTTGCCCTCCCCTCGGCGGTCGGCTATCTCCCGATAGATCGGCAGAGCCTGGTTGAGTTTTTCCAGAGCCTTACCCATCTCCCCCTGCGCCGTATGGAACAGGCCGATACTGTATAGCATGTCGCCCTCGCCTCGACGGTCACCCGCCGCCCGATAGATCAGCAGAGACTCGTTGAATTTTTCCAGAAACTTACTCATCTCCCCCAGCGCCCAATGGTCCATGCCGATCCATTTGAGTGTTGTGGCCTCCATACTGAGGTCGCCTGCCGCCCTACTGAGAGGCAGGGCTTCATTGTGATTCTCCAGCGCCTTCTGCGTTTCCCCCAGAAATATATGGGCTAACCCGAGGCCGTTGAGCGTGAGGGCCTCCTTACCGCAGTCTCCTGCTCTCCGATACAGTTCCAATGCTTCATGATATTTTTCGACGCTCTTTCTTTTTTCCTCCAAAGTTCCTTGTCTTAACTTCTCCGCCTCTCGAAACGCCGACTCTGCGTCGACGCGATATCTATCTTCAACGGTCGCCTTTCTCAATTCTTCTACCTTGATCTCATAACGCCCCGTTTTAGCCGTCCGCTCGGCGGAACGCACATTAATCTTGTATACGCCTGCCGCATTTGCGATCTCCGAGATAGTCTCTGACCCAACGATCGTCCTCTCGCTGTCCACCTCTCTGATTTTCTTACCATCAGGCGTAAACAGCGTCACTATGGCGTCTATTCCTCTCTGACTGACGACTACCTGCAGATACTGGCCAGAGGAAAGGGTGATCTTATAGGAATGTGATTGACCGCCAGAAAACTCTCGCTCGATGGGTTCGCCGGCTTCCAGCGAAATACTCTCCTGAGCGCTTTGTGCCGCGACGCGTTCACTGGCGGAGGCGTGCGCAGGCGGCGCCACGACCGATAACAGGTTGGTCATGAGAGGAGTCCGGCCGATTGAATATAACCCACAACCATGAGGATTTAAGAGGGGCGCGCGCAGCAGTATCAAAATGGATAAGGCGGCCATCGTTAAACGACGCATTTGTCCTCCCCATACCTATCTCAAGAGGGATTTTGATCGTTTTGCCAATTTTGTTGTTTGAAGAGTTCTCCGCAGGGGCGGCGGGAGAATATAGCAGGGCTGAGGATACAAACAGCCGCAAACGGCGTCAATGATTTCGTAGTTGAAGTCGTTGCAGTTCGTCTCGCTTTGCCGTGAGCCGTTTTGGCGCCGACTCGAGCTCTTGCCGAAAAGCTTCCTGATCGTTGCGCAAATCGACGATTTTCTTTTCGAGCGCGGTGATGCGTATTCTTTCGGTGACGAGTCTTGACGTGAGCCACGCGCTTTCTGCGAATCTCTGTAGGCCTTCGGCCGAATGGAAAGCGGAAAACTAACGGCGGGCTATTTTTATGCGCTTCGAACTCATGAATGATAGCCACAGAGGCACAGAGGAGAGGAGAAAATCAACGCCGCTATCCTCTCTGTCCCTCCGGCCCGGCAGCCGCTCTGTCTCAGTGACTCTGCGCCTCTGTGGCTGACAGTCTTCATACAAAAAAACGGGCCTGTATCTCGCAATACAGGCCCTTGTAGTTTCCGCCAGTACAAAACCGTTTGAATAATTACTTGCTCGCGACGCTGTCCTGCAGCAGAAGCGTGAATTTCCGTCCGCGAGGCGTGATGGTCGCGATCGCGCGCGTGCCGTCGCCATTGTCACGATAGGTCATCTTGTCCGCCTCGGCTGCCTCTTGATTCTGACGCTTGGTGAATTGCGCCGTGATGGTCTTCTTTCCGACCTTGATCTCCACCGAACCTTGTTCAGTTTCGGGAATCAACACAGTATAGGTTCCCTTTTTCACCAGTTCGGTCCCGATCTTGCCGTCAAGGTAAAACGAAACTTTCTGCTCAACGGGTTTCTGCTGGGCCAACGCGACAACACTCAAAAACAAAGCCGCAAACAAAATCCCAACTTTATTTATTGATTTTTTCAACTTAACCTCCCACCTTCTCATACTATCTGGTTTATCTTTAATATTGACTGACCGGACGGTCAGCCACTTCTAAAAAAAATTAGCGCTTCATATAGAAGCTGTGGACTGCGATTGAACTTGTCCGCCAGTCAGGTAATCGAGAATGATTCTTTCGCAGCGGCGGCGATAATCGTCGAAAGTGCCCTCCGAGGAGAAAAACCATTGAAGCATGAGGCCGTCAACCAGCGCGCGCATCATTGCGCCGGCTTCCTCCACATCTATCTGGCGGAAGACCCCGGTCCTGATTCCAGCCTCGATGACCTCTCGGTTGTGGCCACAGCATCCGTCGTAAAACCTGGCGTTCAAATCGTGAAAACGTTTGTTGCGAGTGCCGATGCTGACAAAATCGGAATAGGCCAGGAAGAATTGGCGGCTTTCCTGAGCGTTGGCGAAGATCGTTCCGATCAGGGCTTTCACCTTTTCGACCGGGTCTTCGACGTTCGCGATCGCCTGGCCATTGCGTATATCGAACTGGTTGACCATCCATTCAAGCGCGCCCAGAAACAGGTCTTCCTTCGTGGCGAAGTAATAAAGCGTCGAGCCTTTGCTCACGCCGGCGCGCCTGGCGATGTCCTGAAGAGTGACGGCGGAATAGCCCTTCTCGGCGACCTCGTAATAAGTCGCCTTGATTAACTCCTCGCGCCTTTGATCTTCATATTCCTGTACGAATTGTTTCGCAGCCATTCGAAAATTTTGCCGATGTGTTTACGCCTTAATATTCCTACGACTTCGACTGACCGGTCAGTTTATACATTCAAATCTAGGATTCTGTCAATGATATTTCGCATATAAAGAAAATCATCCACGAAGTCACACAAAGGAATCACGAAGAATTGATTTCATCTTCGTGATTCCTTTGTGTGGTTTCGTGGATGAAACTTTCCTCAATCCACTACTTGCGGATTTTCAGTTCAGCGTCCATAGACGGAGACTCTGGGGAAGGCGCCCCGGCGCCAGGTTCCTTTGCCATAGAAGAAATCGATGCTGTTGATCACCCGGTTGTTGCCGCGCAGGTCTATGGGCCGCGTCTGGCCGCCGGGGCGAATGCTTTCGCGAACTTCGAGCTCTTCTTTCGTGCCATCGCCGTAATTAACAACGACTCTATAGAACTCGACGGGTCCGCCGGTGACGCGGAGTTGAAGGCTATTAAACCTGCCCTCGGCTCGGCCTACCGAAATTCTGTCAAAATCCCTCTGACCGGACACTGTCGTTTTTCCGATCAATTCCCAGGCCCTGGGAGGAGGAGGAATAAATTTCACGCCGTAGAGCGTCACTTTCGGCCGAATGCCTGGCCGCCAGGTCCCTTTGCCGTAGAAGAAATCGACGCTGTTGATTATCCGGTCAGTGCCTCTCAGGTCTATGGCGCGTGTCTGGCCGCCGGAGCGAATGTTTTCGCGAACCTCGACTTCTTCGCTGCCGCCGTTAGCGAAATTAACCACTACGCGATAGAACTCAACCGGTCCGCCTGTAACGCGAAGCTGAAGACTTCGAAATCTGCCCTCGGCCCGGCCTATCGAAATTCTGTCGCGATCCCTCTGGCCGTCCACCGTCGTCTGTCCGAGGAAAACCCACTGTGGCCTCGGACCAAAGCGAGGCCTCTGAGCGAGCGCAGCCTGACCCGCGCTCAGCAACAACAACAAAGCTCCCATGATTCGTATAATTTTTGATGTTGACATAATTTTCTCCTTAAAAGCACAAGGGAGTTATAGTTCGTTTTCTCCCTCACCTGCATCAATTGTTTCGGCGCCTTTCGGAGCGACTTTTCAGCGCCATTTCAACGTTCTGATCAATCCGCCTAAATACCTCTTCTCCCCTGAACAACTCATCATGCTTATCAGCATAACGAATGCCGGCGGCCGGCAATCGGATCTGCATGTTCTATGCCAATTTAAATCGGCTACTCTCTCTTTCAAAAATGCCGTAAATCAAGCGTTTCCAGCGCTGATTGTGGTTGAATAAAGATCAATAGCAGCAGGCGGGATACGATGTGGTATAGAAGAGGATCGAAAACGGCGGCAATGGCGGATTCGTAGCGTGAATTACTGAGTATAATCGCCTCGCATGTTTCATATTCCATACGCAGTATTCCACAGCCACTCGTCGCATAGTTCCGGCTATGTAGAACGGAATATCGAATATGGAATATGAATTATGGAAGCGCTTCATTTTACCGCCTGACCGCTTATTATTAAGCGGCGGCGTTGGCTCTTCTTTTCGCGGCTTTGGCGCGTTTTTTCTGTTTGGGGTTCTGCCGGGTCTTGCCTGAAGTTCCCCGCGATATCTTTCCTCGTTTCGAGCGTTGATCGCCTCTACCCATTTGATTTTCCTCCGTGTTATTTTTCAGCCAATTCGAGAACGACGATCGTATCGTTCTCATCTGTAAATCCTTGCGGGCTTCTGATAAAAAGCCCGTATTTGTCGTGCTCCAGAAATTCAACTTTGCCGCCATCCTTGAAGAAAGTGGCGGATTTGACCTTCTTCGGCATCTTCGGCATCGACAGGACCTGGTCCTGCCAGTTCAGAATGTGAAGATAGACTTTATTGCCCTTGCGCGTTGTCACGCCCCATGGACGCGGCGTTATCGGGCCGCCGCGCGTGCCGTAGATCGTTTCGCCGTTCTTTTCCAGCCAGGCGCCGACCTGCTTCAAGCGATCGGCGAATTCCGGCTGGATTTTGCCATTCGGCATCGGGCCGACGTTGAGCAGAAAATTGGCGTTGTATCCCGCGGCTTTGACCAGATAGTGAATCAGATCTTTCGCGCTCTTGAACCGCTTGTCGTTCGCGTTGTAACCCCACGCGCCGTTTATAGTCTCGCAGGTTTCGAGCGGCAGATTGCCGACTTCAGACTCTGCGTTGAACCCGGCGGTCTTTTGACCGGGCAGGTCTTTCTCGAACATCTGGAAATCTTCGCCGGGGAAAGGCTTGAGGTGATGATTCGATCCGACCATCGCCGCCGGCTGCAGGGAGTGGATCAGCCTGTACGTCTGGTCAATTCTCCATTCCGCCTTCGGCCTGTCCCACATCCCGTCAAACCATATGCCGCCGATAGGGCCGTAATTGGTCAGCAGTTCTTTCAACTGCCCGTCCATATAATCGATGTATTTGAGCCATTCGCCGCTCTCCGGCCGGCCCGCGGTCAATCCGGTACGCCCTCGCGGGAAATAGTCAGGATGATGCCAATCGAGCTGCGAATAATAGAAGAAGAGCTTGATTCCCTGTTTGTGGCATTCGTCAGCAAGCGACTTCATAACGTCTTTTTTATAAGGCGTGCGATCAACGATGTTCCAATCGCTGATCTTCGAATCGAACATGGCGAAGCCGTCGTGATGCTTGCTGGTGATCGTGATGTATTTCATTCCGGCGGCCTTGGCCAGCGCCACCCATTCCGCGGGATCGAATTCGGTTGGATTGAACCGCGCGGGAAGATTTTCGTATTCGCTGATCGGGATTTTCCTGTTGTTCATCACCCACTCGCCGTCGCCCAGGACGCTGTAAACGCCCCAGTGGATGAACAATCCGAATTTGGCGTCCTGAAACCACTTGCGGGCCTCGAGGTTCTCCGGCGTCGGATCGTATTGTGATTGCGCGGTTGAATTTTCAGGAGTGATCACAGCGGCGATGATCAGACAGACGAATAGCGCGCGAAATCGCGACCAGGTAATCATAGATGTTTCCTCTCTTGCCCAGCAAAAAAGCAGGTGTGAATGAAAGGCGCGTATTCTACGTTGAGCTTTGTCCAAGCTCAAGCGCGGAGTATCAAAAACTAAAACCTGGTTCCGAACTCCTTGATGGATGATAGTTTCTCTTGTTCATGCTGCTTCCTTAAGCGTTGGGAGAGCCTTGATGGATTTCCCGACTTTCTTTTCCGCTGTGCGAAGTTCGTAGAGGCTCTGGAGATTGAGCCAGAACTCCGCGCTGGTGCCGAAGAAGTGGGCAAGACGCAAAGCGGTGTCCCCAGTTATGGCGCGCTGGCCGTTGATAATTCCCGTGATGCGATTGGTGGGGACCTTGAGGTGGCGCGCTAGAGCGGCGGCGCTCATATTGAGCGCCTTCAATTCTTCGGCCAGGTGCTCCCCAGGATGGATTGCGATCAATGCCATTTGCGATTCTCCCCTAGTGATAATCAACGATCTCGACGTTGGTAGGTCCAGGAGACTGTTGAGGCCACTCAAAGCAAATCCGCCACTGATCGTTGATGCGAATGCTGTATTGGCCTTTGCGATCTCCGGCCAACGCCTCAAAACGGTTGCCGGGCAAGGCGGCCAGATCCTGCGGCGTAATGGCAGACTCCAAACGGTCCAACTTGAGGCGCGCGGCGCGTTCGACGCCGGAGAACGCTTTGACTCGCTTGCCTTGAGCGAAGTCCCTGGTTCGCTTGTCCCGATAGCCGACGATCATACCAAAGCTTAGCGGAAATTAGCCGTTACGTCAAGCATAACGCCAGGGCATGCGAACGCGCGACGGCGTACGTTTCAAATGAACCACAACCCATTCGCCGCTCGCCTCACACGCCCTTCGCCTTCCAATTTTTCCAGGTGCGCCAGCACTGACAGTTCGGCCAGTTGGCGGTTGGCGTCGGGCAGGTCGGCGTAAACGGCGTTGACGATCTGCGGGATGGCGCTCGCGCCGGTTCGCATTGCGCCAAGGATCTGTTCTTCACGGTCGCGGCGATGCGCGATGTATTCTTCTATGCGGCCGCGCGCGTCGGCTATGACGGGTCCGTGGCCGGGCATCAGCGCGGTCAATCGCGGCAATTCCAGGTATCGCCGCAATGAAGCCAAATAGTCGTTCATATCGCCTTCGGGCGGCGCGATGACGACCGTGCCGAAGCCTACAACGCAATCTCCGGTGAGCAGGCTGCCGGTGCGTTCCTCGTAAAAACTGAGATGGCCGCGCGCGTGGCCCGGCGTCCACATCGCGCGCAACCGCCAGGTCAATCCAGTAGAGCGCTCGGAGACTTCAATCACTTCGCCGTCTTCTATGAAGCGGTCGACGCGCACTTCGCCGCTGACGGCTTCGGCGGTCAACCGGTGCGCGGCGACCGGCAAATTGAACTTTTCGGCCAGATGCATGACGCCGCCGATGTGATCGGGATGCAGATGAGTGATGACGATCTCGCGGAATTGTCTTCCCTGCTCTATAAAGCGGGCTACTACGTGGTCCAGGATCGCCTGTTGATCGGGGTACGGCGAGCCGGGGTCTATCACGACCATTTCGTCGCCGCCGACGATATAACAATTGGTGTGAGTCGCGGGTGGAAGCGTGGGCGTGCGCAGCGGAGATAGAAATATGCCGTAGCGGAATTGAACCCGGCGTTCCAGATGGTCGCGCTCCTCCTGCGAGACGCCGAGCAGGCGACCGGCGAAATCCTCTACGCCTTCGGTCAGCGCCTGGATCGCGGTGAAGATCGGCGTGACGATCACGCAATCGCCGTCAATCCACTTTTGCGCCGCCTCCTTCGGACGCAGCCATTCGCCTGATTCAAGTTCCCCGGGAATGACCTCGGTCTCCTGTCCTTCAGGCAGCCACGCGGCGAAGAACCGCGTGTTGTAACGCCTGGGAGAAGATTCCGGAGTGACCCAGCGCGGGGTTTCGATCAACAGTTTCGCGTCGAGCGCCAGACCTTCGCGTTCGAGTAATTCCTTGAACGACGCGCGGCCGGAATGCAATTCATCGCGCATCACGGCGCGCCTCTCCACAGAAAGATTCTCGGCCCCGCGGGCGATCAGCGCCCCTGTCTCCTCGAAGGTCTCGCGGACGGCAGTGACGCGCATCACGGCGTCGTTGACGTTTTCGGCGTTGAGAATCGGGATTTCGGCGTCGGCGGCGTCGCGCTGCCCTCCGGGGAACGCGTGATAATTGGCCATAAAGGCCAGCGTCTTCGCGCGCTTAACCCAGAATACCTTCGGGTCGTCAGGGTCTCGCAGCAGGATCATCACCGCGGCGTCTTTGGGAATTGCGGGTGAATTGGAGGTTTGATTCATATCATCTCAGATGAAAGTGGGCAGTGGGCAGTGGGCGGCGAACT
>DASUFM010000340.1:0-2044 GCA_036274535.1 Blastocatellia bacterium | reverse complement strand
TTCGACAATGATCGGAGAGAGCCCGCCGGGTCTTTCGGTTCCGGAAATCTGTGGTGTCCGAGATGACTACCAAAGCGGTACCGAACTCCCGCACTCCAAAGGCTCCGCCATTCAGACGCTGGCTACTTAATCTTCCCCAGCAACTGATAAATCCACATCAGCGCCGAGTTCATGATCTGCTCGCCGGCGCCGACCTCCGCGGGCGAGACTTGATTGTCCGCGCCGTATCCGCCTTCGGCCACCGCTTCTATGGTCGGAAAGTATTGGTGGTAGCCGTTGCAATAGCCGAAGAAGAATAATTGTTTGACCCGCGCGCGTTCTTTCAAACGGATCGAATGGTTGCTGAAGAATTCGCCCGACACGCCGACCATCGCGATTTCGCCGTTGAGCAGAGCCACGGTCAGTCGCGGTCTCACGCCGTCAGCGTATTCGTCAACGTAATTCGGGATCAGTTCAGGGAAGAAGGCTTTTTCATACAGACTTCGCACGAGCGGGTTGCTCAGGTCGTTGCGCGAGGAGAATTTGAAACGATCTTCTTTTACTTCCAGAGAAGGCGAAGAGACTTCCTGCGGCGCCAGCCCCGCCGCCACTTTGACGACTTCTTGAGCCAGCGCCTGTCCGAACGCCTGATAATCGCGTTTTTGCGCGTTGACCGACTGATCGCCGGCCGCGCCCTGCATAAAGATCACGCGCGCTCCAGTGGCCTTTTCGACCTCGGCCTTCATAGCTCCGACGTAATCGGCTGAAAATCTCAGCGTCGCCGCGGAAATCATCGTCGGATGCGCGGTGAAATTGACGAGGATCGCGATCGGCTTGCCGTCCGCGCCGTCGAACCGCATCACGGCCAGGTCGCGGTCGCTCGGTTTAACGGGTTGTTTGGTGTGGCGATTGCGGTTGAAGCCTTCGAGTTGAATCGACCCTGCGGCCATCTTCGCAGGCGCGAGTTTTGAATTGGCCTCGACGATCGCGGCCACAATGGCGTCTTCCATCTCGCGGTAATAGCGCAGGGCGGCGTCGAAGCGGCCCTTGCCTTTGCCCGCTTCGTCCGTCAGTTCGAGCACGGGGCCGTGATGCGTATGCGAACCGGCGATGAAGGAATAATCGATGCCGGATTCGGATTTGATGCGCTCCCGGATTCGCCGCAGCGAGGCCTCGGCCGGCGAGCGGCCCAGGTCGAGTCCGACTATCGCGAGTTTTTTGTCGCCCGCCTGAATGACCAGCGCTTCGGCGTAGAGCGGGTCCAGCGTTCCCACCGACAACGCCGCATGCCTGGCGCCATAGCCCCACATCGGCACACCCTCGCGCGGCGTGATGTCGCGGCGGGCGGCGCCGGCCTTGAAAACCGGCGCAGGCGTCTGGGCGGCCGCGATCGCCGCTAACGCCAGCAGTGTGAAGGTCAGGGCGGGAAGCTTATGAGAGGCTCGTCTTGGCATAATTGATACGGGTTTCGGGATTTGAGCTCACTTCTTCTCCGCCGGCGTTCCGGCGGGAAGCTTCTTCAGGCTTTTTGTAATAATTTCGACGAGTTTTCTGTCGTCCGCCTTGCAGATGTCGGAGCCGGTGTTTATCAGCGTATAGGCTAGCACGTCTCCGCTGCGCGCGTCGACGATTCCGATGCTGATGGCATAGGACGACGGTATCGTCCAGGGGGTGATTGTCACTATTCCGAGCGCTTTCTTCCCGCCGGTCTTGCGTTCGCCCGCCGCGTCCACGAAGACGAAGGCGTCAATGCTGTCGTCCTGGTTCAACAACAACACCTGGTCTCCAAGGCTGAAGCGGCCCTTCTCGACGTCTTTCTGCTTCTTGATGATCTTGCTGTTCAGTTCGTCATAATTGCGCCGCAGGTCAGCCACCGCGTATTTCAGCTTCTCGTCATTTTGCAGCGCCTCCGTGTCGAACTGGCTGTCGAGCACGGTCAGGTTCTTTTTTCTGAGAGCTTTGGCCAGCGCCTTCTCGATGATCGGCTTTGCGGCCGCGGCCTCTTTGTCCATAGGTTCGTTACCTTTCATTCCGTCTTTGCTGAGCGATACCTGCGCCGGCAGGA
>DASUFM010000339.1:0-2068 GCA_036274535.1 Blastocatellia bacterium | reverse complement strand
AAAAAGATTCGGCGGCAGGTCGATCACCGCCTCGAGGATGTTTTCAGTGATTATCTTCTGTCTGATTCTGCCTTCGCGGCCGCCGCGAAAGAGCACGCCGTGCGGGACGACCACCGCGGCTTTGCCAGTGGCGGTTGTCGTCTCGATTATATGGGTGATGAATGCGTAATCGGCTTTGCCGCGCGGCGGCACGCCGCGGTGGAACCGGCAGAAAGGATCTCTGGCCGCGTTTTCAGCGCCCCACCTGCTCAGAGAGAATGGAGGGTTGGAAACGACGACGTCGAATTTCTTCAGCTTATTGCCTTCGAGCAGCAGGGGGTTGTTGAGCGTGTCTCCCCATTCTATGCGCGCGGCGTCGGCGCCATGCAGGAACATATTCATGCGGCAGAGCGCCCAGGCGCCTCCGTTGGATTCCTGTCCTGAGAGCGCGAAATCGTTGTCGCCGATTTCTTCAGCCACGCGGATCAGCAGCGAACCGGAACCGCACGCCGGGTCGCAGATGCGCGCCCCTTTTTTCGGTTGAAGCAGTTTGGCCAGCAGCGTCGAGACCTCAGGCGGGGTATAAAACTCCCCGCCTTTCTTGCCCGACTCCGAGGCGAAATGTTCAATCAGGAATTGGTAGGCGGGGCCGATGATATTACGGCCTCCCGCGCGCGACGGGCGCAGGTCGAAGAGCGGATCGGCGAAGTCCTCGATCAATCGCTTGAGCCGACGATTACGTTCCTTAGTCTCGCCGAGGTGTGTTTCTGAGTTGAAACTGATGTTTCGAAAGACGCCTTCGAGCTTGGCTTTGTTGGCCATTTCCACCGAAGCCAGCGCCGCGTCAATGATCTCGCCTATATTGGCGTCGTGACGCCTTCTGTATACCGTCTCGAAGTCGCCCCCTTCAGGAATGATGAACCGCTCGCGGCTCAATCGGCGGCGAATCCGTTCTTCATCGTCTTTGTACTCCAGATAGTATCGTTCGACCCTGTCCTTCCAAACGTCGCTGACGTATTTGAAGAAGAGAAAAACCAGAATGTAGTTTTTGTATTCGGAGGGGTCCACAACGCCACGAAAGATTTCGCAGGCTTTCAGTATGACGGCGTTTATTCTCTCCTGCCCCTCATGACGGATTTCTTCCCGGCCCTCTCCGCCCTCCCGGCCCTCTCCGCCTTCCCGGCCCTCCTGAACTGATAGTGACTGGCTCATTGAGTCATTGCTCCATCGGGATTGGAACTGCGGGCGACTAGCCGATCGTCTTGAGCAGAGTCCATTCGATAGCGCGCGGCGTTTGTTTTTAATCGCCTCCATCAACTCTTTTTCACGGAGGCTGAGTTGATGGATTTTCGTGATGCGCGCCTGGGTCTCTATCGATGGGGCTTCGACGGGCAAGCCCTTCATCGCTTCCAGGTTGATCAGGCTGGCGCTGGTTCCGGTTGAATGCTCTTCAATATAACGTTGCGCCGGGCGCTGGTTGATATACCAGGCGAGAAATTCCGGCGTCACTCTTCCATCCGGCCTCAGAACGAAGAATTGCGAAGTGGCTATTGTGTTTTCGATTGGCCACGTGATCGCAATCGCATGTTTGCGCGGCCCGCGCGAAATAAACAGAACGTCGCCTGTTTCAAGAATCTGGCTGCGCTTTACGTCCGGCAGGCTGACGCGGACGAGTGAGCTGTCCAGAAATCCGGTGTCAGGCGAAACGTCGCCGATCTGAACCACACGATATTTTCCCGACATGTCAGGTTTGATCCTCTCGCGGAAAAGAATGCCGGAACGAATTGTGGCGACGTCTTTGAGATTAGTCATTGAATATTGAATTATTGGGAATCATTTGCCGGCGGGAGGCGGCCACTCCCGCCGGGCGATTGCCAGTGTTTACTGACGATCCGATCCGACCGATGCTCCCGCAAGCAGGTTGCCCGTTCGTTTCAGAATCAGGTCCCTGGGCGGATTGGGCGCGAAACAGGCCCAGTCCTGATGGATTTGATCGGCGGCATCCTGCCAGCTCAGGACGAGCTTGTCGCCGCAGCGGTTGTTCAGGGTAAAGTTGTCGCTTTCAGTGTAACCGTGCCAATCAACTCCG
>DASUFM010000338.1:0-14538 GCA_036274535.1 Blastocatellia bacterium | reverse complement strand
GTCTTCGCTTACCAATTCGCTGTCTTCTGGAAAAGCGATGATGTTCGTGGCGGAGCGATAGATCGTAATCGTTCGATTTTCAGGAGAAACGATCCATACCTGTTTGACGCCTGCTGACAGATACTCCATCGCCTTGGCATGAACTTTCTCGTAAAAGTCATTCGGCGAGACAACTTCTACAGCCAGATCGGGAACTATAAGCCATTTTGCCTCGGGTTCGCCGTCCGGCGGAATTCGTTCCGCCGAAATGAAGGCGAGATCAGGAATGCGCTCATTTTCGCCGATTTGAAACGACGCTTCCTGGTAAACTTCTCCAAGAGCGTTGACCTCGACAAACGTTCCTAACTTTCTGGAGAATCTTGTGCACACCCCGCTGTGCCTCGCTCCGGGCATTTCTTTCTCCTCCGGCTGTCCATTAACGATCTCATAGCTCTTTTCAGGATCGCGCAAAACATCGGGCACAGTCCGCATAACTTCCAACTCCTTTCATATATCGCCGCGTTTGAGTTCCTCGACAATATAATCGCATGCGCGCACGGTGAGCGCCATCATCGTCAGGGTGGGGTTCTGGCAGCCCTGGGAGACGAAGCAGGCGCCGTCGGTGACGAAGAGGTTCTTGACGTCCCAGCTCTGATTGAATTTGTTGAGCACGGAAGTTTTCGGGTCGTCGCCCATTCGCGCCGTACCGACTTCATGAATGCACAATCCGGGGTTAGCCAGGGCGCCGTTGGCGTATTGAATTTCCCAGCCGGCGGCCGTGGCCATTTCTTGCATCGTTTCAAGCTGGTCTTTGGCCATCTCGCGCTCGTTGTCGCTGTAGGCGCATTCGATGTGCGCGACCGGGATTCCCCAGGCGTCCTTACGATCTTTGTCGATGGTCACTCGGTTTTCCGGGCGCGGCAACATCTCGCCGAAGGCGCCCATCCAGAAAGTGGACGCGCTGGGCGTTTCGCGCACCATACGTTTGAATTCGGAGCCGAAGCCGGGAGTGTTGCGCATGTGCGTGGGATACATGCCTTTCGTCGCCGTGGATTGAATGCCGTAGCCACGAATGAATTTCGGATGCTTGTCGAAGACGTTTCTGAACTTCGGGATGTAGATCCCGTTATTGCGCCCGTCGCTGTAATCATAGGGATATTTGGCCGCGACGGGCACAATGCCGCCGACGCTGACCGAATATGTGTGATCCATCAGGTGTTGTCCCAACATGCCCGATGAATTGTTCGCCAGGCCGTTCGGGTATTGCCGCGTGGCCGAATTGAGCAGCAGCCGCGCCGATTCGATGGTCGAGGCGCAAAGCACGACTACTCTGCCGTAGACTTCGTGAGCCTTCTTCGTCACGCGATCTATGAAGGCGACGCCTTTCGCCTTGCCGGTGTTGGCGTCGACTATGACGTGGCTGCAAACCGCGTTCGTGCGCAGGGTCAGATTGCCCGTTTTCATCGCCGCCGGCAAAGTCGAGCCGGGCGTGTTGAACATCGAATATGTCTCGCAGCCGCGCTCGCAGTGGCCGCAATAATGGCAGGCAGCGCGCCCGTTGTGTTTCTGCGTCAGCATCGCCACGCGACCCATGATGACGCGGCGTTCTTTCCACCGACTCTCGACGGCGTTTTTCAGCAACCTCTCGCCGCAGGTCATCGCCATCGGCGGCATGAATACGGAGTCGGGAAGTTGCGGCAGGCCCTCGGCCGCCCCGCTGATGCCGACGAAATGTTCGACGCGCTCGTAGTAAGGCGCGAGGTCGACATGGCTGATCGGCCAGTCAACGCCGAATCCGTCGCGGCTGGCGGCTTTGAACTCATAATCGCTGAAGCGGTAGGACTGGCGCCCCCACATTAAAGTTCGCCCGCCGACCTGCCGCCCGCGAATCCAGTCGAAGGATTTCCCGGGGGCGGTGGTATAAGGATTGTCTACGTCGTCGACGAAAAGATGACTGGCGTATTCATCGCAGGCGTAGCATTTCGATTGAATCGGCTGCCGCTTGAGCAGTCTGGTCTGGGGAATCAGGTTTCGATATTTGAGGTCGTACGGGAAGGCCAGCATCCTGTAATCTTTCGCGGGATCGAGTTTGCGCCCGGCTTCGAGCATTATCACGCGCAGGCCTTTCTCGGTCAGTTCTTTTGCGGCCCACCCTCCGGTCGCGCCGGAACCGACAACTATCGCGTCGTAAATCGTCTGCTTCGACATCATTTCTCCTGGTTTGCGTGTGAATTCCGAAATTAAGGAGATTGCGGGCAAACTCTATTATAGTCAGGGGCCAAAAGGGAATGGGGAATGGAAGACAAGGAGACATGGAGAGGGGGAGACAAGGAGTGGGGAGACAAGGAGAAAGAATTTTCCTCCCCTTGTCCCCTTGTCCCCTTGTCCCCTTCCCTTGTCTCCCACTCCCTCCTCCCCTGCGGTATGATGCCTGCGGATGCGTAAAACAATTCTTTATTCACTTGCCTTTGTTTCTCTTGGTTTTGGTTCGGGGTCGTTGGGACCGACGCTTCCGGCGTTGGCGGCGCAGACGAACGCCGAAATGAAGCAGATCAGCAATATGTTCATCACCCGTTCGTTCGGGATGATGATCGGCTCATGGATGATCGGGCGGCTTTACGACAGGGTCGCCGGGCACCCGCTGCTGGCCGCGTCGCTGCTGGCGGTGGCAGCGGCGATGGCGCTCATGCCGTCGGCGGCGCAATTGCCGATCCTGCTCGCCCTGTCCGCGTTTATGGGTATCGCGCTGGCCTCGGTCAATATCGGCGGGAACGCCTTGATCGCCATGGTTCACGGCGAACGCGTCAGGCCGTTCATCAGTCTGCTGCATTTCGCTTTCGGCGTGGGGGGATATCTGGCGCCGTTGCTGGTCGCCCAACTCGAACGTCGAGCCGACGGTTTACAACTAACCTATTGGCTGCTGGCGCTGGCCACCGTCCCCGTAGCGTTGTTCGCGTTTCTTTCGCCGAGCCCTTCATTGCATGAAGTTCGAAGCCTCGAATCAACGGCCGGCGCCTCGACGCTGATGATCGCGCTTTTCGCCCTCTTCGCTTTTTCGCAGAGCGGCGCGGAAGCGACGGCCATGGGCTGGTATTTCAGCTATGCCATTGAGTGCGGGATGGACAAGCAGGCTGCGGCGTACCTGAATTCCGGATTCTGGGCGGCCTTCACCATCGGTCGCCTGGCGACGATCTGGATGAGCGTTCGGTTCAACGCCACATCACTCATCGTCGTGGGCCTTTCAATCTCGCTGCTGATCGCGATCGGGCTGCTCGTCTTAACGCCGGCCCCCCTTTTCTTATGGCTTGGCGCAATCGGATTGGGTCTGGCCGTGGCGCCGGTCTACCCGAACGCGTTCGGACTGGCGGAGCGCATGGTGGGGCTGTCCGGAAAAATCACGGGAATCCTCCTGGTAGGTTCCGGAGTGGGCAATATGTTCTGGCCCTGGCTGACGGGACAGTTCTTTAAATCACAGGGCCCTCAGATGATGGCGCTGGTGATTGCGCTGAATTTGTTCGGCTCTTTGGCGATCATTGCGATTCTCATTTCGCGGCCGCCGCGCCCCGAAAAGCTTTTGGCGTCATTCCGGTAGCTTCACGAAAAATTTTGGTGAAATGGCTCTGGCTCGTGTAGCCGACCTCGGCGCCGACATCGGCGATCGGCATATCGCTGTCAGCCAATAGCCGCCGCGCGCGTTCGATTCGCAACGAAGCCAGGTAGGCATGCGGCGTCGCGCCGGTGATCTTTTTGAAGAGCCTCGCAAAATGAAACTCGCTCAGGTAAGCCGCTCCGGCGATCTCGGCCAGACTGAGTTCGCGCCCGCAGTTGTCGCTCATGAACTCGATGGCGCGGCGCAACCGGCGGTCGACTATTCCCACGCGCGACAATTCAATTTCGTCTGACCGCCGCGCGTCGACATGCGCCCGTAGCAGATAAACCGTGAGTTGGTTGACCATCGAGCGAATCACTTCGTTCCAGCCCGCGTCTCCGCTTTCAAGCTCGGAGGCGATCGCTTCGAGCGTGGCGCGCAGTTTCGCGTCTCCAGTCAAAGGCTTGAGCGGGTCGCGGAAGAGCAGATTCAAGCTCGCGCGATACATCCGCAGCCGCGATGCCGTTTCGATGAACCGCGCGGGCGCTAGTCTGACCAGCAGCAACTCGCTCTGGCCGCGACTCGGCGGGAATTGCGCCGCCTGATTCGGGTTGGCGAGCAGGCTTGCGCCCGACGGGAAGCCTGGGATTTTAGATTCCAGGAAATGAATGAGCAGGAAATCAGGCTGCGCCGGCGCCCCGGTCGAACGACTCGCGAGAACGCGCCGCTCGACTGAAAAGTCTGATTCGATGAGGATGCGGGAAATCATAGGGCAGATAAGACAGATAAGACAGATAAGACAGATAAGACAGATAATCGAATCCTATCTGTCTTATCTGTCTTATCTGTCTTATCTGTCTTATTTATGAATGATACACCCGATAATCGATCTCCTGAAAGATCGAATCTTTGCTCTCGACGCCGGCCAGCCAGCCCTCATCGATCTGGTTGGCGTTGATCATTTCATAAATTCGTGTGAAGCGGTGGATGTGGTCTTTGAAGCGTTTGACCGCGTATTGCGTCATCGTCCCTGTAGTAATGATGAAGGCCCAGTCGGACGATTGCGCCAGCAGCAATTCGCGCGCGGCCTGGTTCAACGCGCGTTTCAACAACCCGTCGGAATGCGGGAATTTCCGGGAGAGCTCGACCATTCGGTGTTCGGCCGCGTGCTGATGCATGTACATCCAATCGGTCTGTCCGTTGATCCAGACGCGGTTGTAACCTTCGGCGCCCCACGACGAAGCTGACGGCGTCTGCCTCTGGTTGAAGGGATAAATGCGCAGGTAATCGATCGGCGAGATCAATTCGATCTCGTCCTGGTCGTAATGAATCTTTTTGAAGAGGTAAAAGAGGAATTGCGGCCCTTCGAACCACCAGTGGCCGTACAGCTCAGCGTCGTAAGGCGCGATGATGATGGGCTGGCGGCCCAGATTCGGGTTTAAATGGCGCGCCTGAGCCTGACGATTGAACATGAAATTTCCGGCATGCGTCGCGGCCTTCTCCGCGGCCCATTCGGGAACGTAAGGCGCCTTTTCGTGAAGCGGGACTTTACCGGTGATGCGATGATATTTGATTCCGACGTTGCGCCGCACCCCGTCATCGTGCAGGTAAGGCTTGATGTAATCGTAATCGGGCGCGTCATAGCCCAGGTCACGATAGAACTCACGGTAGTCCGGATCGCCGGGATAACCTATGTCTGAACTCCAGACCTGTTCGCTGGTCTCGGTGTCGCGCGCGAAAACGGCCACGCCCGCGGGCGCGATGACCGGCGCGAAAATTCCGCGCTTCGGGCGCGGCTCGCCGTAGAGGATCGCGTGGGCGTCGGCGATGAAAAACTCGATTCCCGCCTCGCGGAGGTAGCGGTCGTCGCCCGGATTAAAAGCGCATTCCGCCAGCCAGATACCGCGCGGAGGTCGCCCGAAATGCTTGAGGTAATTCTCGCGCGCGATCTGAATCTGGGCGCGTTTGACGCTCTCGTTCGACATCAGCGGCAGGTATCCGTGCGTCGCGTTGCAGGTAATAATCTCCAGGAAGCCTTCATCCTGAAGCTGGCGAAATCCTCGTATGAGGTTGCGGCCGTACTTGTTTTCAAAAACCTCGCGGCATTCGTTGAAATGGCTGCGGTACATCAACGCGGCCGAATGAAAATGCCGGGCCTCTTTCGCGGTGCGCTCGACCTCTTTCTCCGCCAGTTCGCACAGCCTATGGATGTGGCGCAGGTAGCGTTCCTGCAGGAGCGGATCGCACAGCATCTCGCACAACGGCGGGGTCATTGACATCGTCAACCGAAACTTCACCCCTTCGTCGCGCAGGCGATTGAAGGCCACGAGCAGCGGAATATAGGTTTCGCTGATCGCTTCGTAGAGCCAGTCTTCTTCCAAAAAGTCGGGATATTCCGGGTGGCGCACGAACGGCAGATGCGCGTGGAGGATCAGACTTAAGTAGCCGATTGCCATATTTTGGTGGTTGGTGGTTGGTGGCTAGTGGCTGGTGGCTGCGTTCAAATAAACCAACCACCAACCACCAGCCACTGATCAATTCCGATTATCCCGATACCACGGCTTTTGGCCGCGTAAAACATTTGCGAAGCTGCGAGTCGGGTTGAGAAAAGTTCTGATCAGGAGTCTTAACGCGCGGACGCCGATTTTGTCTTCAAGTCGCCTGACCAGATAGCGATCGAGCATGTCCTCCCCGACCAGCCACCCCGTGCCGACGACCGGAGTGACCACTAGATCGACATAGGCCATCGGGTGTTTGGCTTTGCCGTAAGGGCGAATGCCAATATTGCCCAGAGAGGCCTCGCTGAACAACCCGAGTTCAAACTGCGTGCTGTAAGCGAAACTCCAGCCGAAAGCCTTCAATCGGCTCCGCCAATAACTTTTATTCAGACTGACTTTCTCTTTGACGCCTTTCGGGTCGTTATGGACCTGGATGAAGCCGGCGACCGAACCCGCCATCGGATGACCAATGTAGTTCACCAGGAACGGGTCGCCGTCATCCCAGCCCCGCAGACTCCTCACGGCCTTGAAATAGTCCTTGAAGAACGGCCCCCTCAAATCCGCCCGTGTGCCCTCCTCGGTCGCCAGTCTGAACGCATGTTCTATGGAGAGGAAGAACATCGATTGCCTGAAGGCGGCGTTCCAATCGAATCTGTTCCTTCTATGGCCTTCGCCCAGATCCTGGTCGAGCGCATGATCAGGCAGCGGCTGATAAAAATCAGGGCGCCAGTCTGGAGGCGCGTCTTGAGGCTTGTCAGGAGCTTTTGATTTCGATTTTTCCTCATGATCGCTCTCCCCCATGTCATCAACCCTGGTCAAGGCCGAATCGGAGGCCGCGGAGAGACCATCATGGAGATCAGGCTCAGACGCCGTGATTTCATCCATATGGGTCTTTCGCAAAGCGGCGATGAGCGCCCCATCGAGATTTAAAATCCCGCCTTCTATACGTACGGTCTGGCCGGTCTGGCGCCCAGAGACTTCCGGCGCCCAATCACGGGACCCGATCCATTCCGTTTCCATATTTTTAAAAACCGCTGATGCGGTTTGAGCCAATGATTCAATGGCCAAATTCTGCCATAATATAAATACTGTGACAGCAACGACCACTCTTCCTGTAACGCGCGAGGAGAACGAGATACCACCTATCCACTTCATGGCAACATCTTTGAGTGAATGTCTTAAATGTCCTGTTCAAGGCAAATTTTGTTTGTGTCATTATCAGTAGCGTGGGATCAGCAGCGCGGGAAGGGGTCCACTGCTCGAATCTGATTCGCTTTGCTTAATTTGATTAATACGTTAATCAGCCGGAGCTTACACTTTGTGTTTTGACTTGGCAAGCAATATGTTTGGCGTTGTTTCAAGTTTCAAATCGAGTTTCAAGTTATGAATCGAATCGATCCAATTCAGGCGACCGAACCGGCTTCGCAACCGAGCGATCAGGGGCGCCGGACAGTCCTGCCGAACAGTGGGCCTAACAGTGGGCCAGGCAGTGAGGGCCAGACCATTCTGGGGTCGGTTGAACGCGTGACCTATCACAACGAACAGAACGGCTATACGGTGCTCCGCTTGCAAATTTCCGGTCGCGGGGAGCCGGTGACTGTCGTTGGAAATTTTTCCGCCGTTTCGCCTGGCGAGAGTTTGCGGGTGACCGGATGGTGGACTACGCACCCGCAATACGGCGACCAGTTCAAGATGACTGATTACGCGGTGGCGCGTCCGGCGACTATCGTAGGCATTCAGAAATATCTGGGCTCGGGTCTGATCAAAGGGGTCGGTCCGATCACGGCCCGCCGGATAGTCGAACATTTCAAAGAGAAGACGCTCGAAGTGATTGAAAGCGACATCTCCCGCCTGGGCGAGGTCAAAGGCGTCTCGCGCAAACGCGTAGAGATGATTCAGAAAGCCTGGGAGGAGCAGCGCGCGATCAAGGAGGTCATGCTCTTCCTGCAAAGCCATGCGGTATCGACGAGTTTCGCCGTGAAGATATTCAAGCAGTACGGGGCCGAGTCGATCACGGTAGTCGAAAAGACTCCGTACCGGCTGGCCGCCGAGGTCTATGGCATAGGGTTCAGGACCGCCGATCAGATAGCGCGCAACCTGGGAATGGCCCTGGACGCCGAGGAGCGGCTGCGCGCCGGATTGCAGCACGCCCTGATGACGGCTAGCGAAGAGGGGCATTGTTACCTGCCCGCGGGCGATCTGATCGAACGTTCCGCCGAAGCGCTCGAAGTCGAAAATCGCGCGAAGCTCGAAGCCGCGCTCGAAAAAGCGCTCGACGACGGATTGTTGAAGGTCGAAGAGAACGGCGGGGAACGCGCTATCTACCTGCCGCCGTTGTGGCAATCGGAGCGGGGCGTCGCGCGGCGGTTGAAGGCGCTCCTTGAAGAACCGATCCATGTCGATTCGAATCGGGTCGAATCGTGGCTCGACCGATTCGCCGCAAAACACGGCGTGGCCCTCTCGGAAGAGCAGCGGCGGGCGATCCATCTCGCGGCCCGCTCGCGCCTGATGGTCCTGACCGGCGGCCCCGGCACGGGCAAGACCTTCACGCTGCGGACCATGGTTGAGCTGTTTTGCGCCATGCGAAAGACGGTCGCGCTCGCTTCGCCCACGGGCCGCGCGGCTCAACGGCTGTCCGAGGTGACGGGCCGCGAAGCCAGGACGATTCACCGCATGCTCGAATTCGATCCGTCGGAGATGCGATTCAAGCGCAACGACGTGTGGCCTCTCGAAGCCGACGTGGTGATCGTCGACGAGGCATCGATGATCGACATCGTGCTGGCCAACAGTCTGATCAAAGCAATTGATGAACACACGAGCGTGATCCTGGTCGGCGACGCCGACCAGCTGCCTTCGGTCGGCCCGGGCGCATTCCTGCAGGATTTGATCTCGTCGGGCGTCGCGCCGGTCGCGCGCTTGACGCAGATCTTCCGCCAGGCCGCCCGCAGCCTGATCGTGCAGAACGCCCACCAGATCAACCGTGGCGAATTTCCCCGGCTGGTCAAACCCGGCGAAGAAAGATGCGATTGTTATTTCGTGGAGGCCGAAGAACCGGACGACGTCGTCCGCATGATCGTCAACTCGGTATCGAAGAGTTTGCCGAACCGTTTCGGCTACGACCCGCTGAAGGACATCCAGACGCTGTCGCCGATGAACCGCGGCCGCGTCGGGGCCGGGCGGCTGAACAGCGTCCTGCAGGCCGCGCTCAATCCACAGGGGCCACAGGGGCCACAGGGGCCACAGGGGCCGCAATCCTCCGGCGCGTTCGGCGGCTCGTTCGGCAAGGCCGAAGCAGTCCGCGGCGATCGAACGCTGCGCGTAGGCGACAAGGTCATCCAGCGAGTGAACAACTACAGGCTCGAAGTCTTCAACGGCGATATGGGAATGATCGAGGCGATTGACCTCGAAGACCAGATGATCGCCGTCCGATTCGCCGATCGCATCGTCGAATATGACTTCGCCGACTCGCTGGAACTGTCGCACGGTTTCGCGGTGACGATTCACAAGTCCCAGGGTTCGGAATATCCGGCGGTCGTCATCCCGCTACATACGCAGCATTATCTGATGCTCAGCCGCAACCTGCTCTATACCGCGCTGACGCGGGCGAAAAAGACCGTGGTTATGATCGGGACGACTCAGGCTATAGGGATGGCGATGCGCAACCTGGAGGCGACAAGGCGGTTCACGGGATTGGCGAGGGAGTTAAAAGAATAAAAACATTTCAGCCACGAATGAACACGAATAAACACGAATGTCTTTTCAGATACGTTCTCATTCGTGTTTATTCGTGTTTATTCGTGTTCATTCGTGGCTGAAACGCATTAATCAGCCGCCGCGACTCCCTGCGACGCAGGAGCGCAGAATTTGTCGAAAGCTTTTTTCAACTCGTCCGCGATCTGTTCGGCATTGCGTCCCTCGATCTGGTAACGCTCCATCAGGTAAACCAGCTTGCCGCCCTGCAGCAGCGCGATTGAAGGCGATGACGGCGGATAGCCCGTGAAATAGCTACGCGCCTGATTGGTCGCCTCAATGTCGCCGCCGGCGAACACGGTGATCGATCGATCAGGCCTGGAGTCGTGTTGCAGGGCCAGAGCCACGCCGGGGCGCGCCTTGCCTGCGGCGCATCCACAGACTGAATTGACGACGACCATCAGTGTTCCTTCGGTGTTTCCGACAGCCGCGTCGACTTCTTCAGGCGTGCGCGTCTCTTCGATTCCCAACCGGGTCAGGTCTTCTCTCATCGGTTTAATCAACATCTCTGGATAAGGCATAAATTCAATCTCCTGGAAAAATAGGACCTGTAGGATCCATATGACTTATGGGTCCAACAGGTCCTATGCTACTATGCGACAGGTCCATCAAACAATTCCAAATCGCCCCTATAATGCAGGTTAAATAATGGAGAGGCTCAGGCTATTCAAATATACCAGGCTCCTGGTCGCCTTGCTCTGCCACCTTTATTTTCGGATCGAATTTGAAGGCGCGCACCGGGCTCCGAAGGAGGGGGCCATGATCCTGGCGCCGAACCACGTCAGTTACTGCGATCCGTTCTGGGTCTCGATTCCATTCCACAGGCCTTTGGCGTACATGACGTGGGAGAAGATCATGCGACTGCCGCTGCTCGGGCGATTAGGCAGGGCTTACGGCGCGTTTCCGGTCAAGATCGAGAAAGGAGACCGCGCCGCGCTTCGTCATTCACTGGAGCAGCTAAAGCGCGGCGGAGGATTGGTGATCTTCCCTGAAGGCGGGCGCACGCTCACGGGGCGGTTGACGCAATTCAAGGGGGGCGTGATCCGGCTCGCGCTGGAAACCGGCGCGCCGATCGTGCCGGTGACGATCATCGGAGGTTATCGGGCTTTCTCGCCTCACCATATCTTTCCGCGCCCATACAAAGTCAGGGTCGTTTACCACGAACCGATCAGACTGACGCCGCCGGAGGACGAATCGCATATGAAAGAATACATGCGAGAGCAAACGGAATATCTGCAATCCGTCGTAGCTTCGGCGCTCCCTCCCGAATCATTGCCCCTCTTCGATCAACAGGCCATGGAGTTTTAAGACTCCTGTAACCATCCGCCCGGCAGAGCAGTTCTAAGTAGAAGGAAATACCAATTCATCCGGAGGACAACCCATGTCAAAAAGAACGTCCCTGGCGGCGTTGCGCTGCGCCGTCTTTCTACTACTCATCGGTATCATGCTGATTAATGTAGCGCCGGATGTAGCGACGGCGAACGGCGGGCCTACGCGCCTCCTGCGAACGCCGACGGTGAGCGCCACGCAGATCGCGTTCGCCTACGCCAACAACATCTGGGTCGTCGAGCGAGCCGGAGGCATGGCGCGCCGCCTGACCAGTTTCCAGGGCCAGACGTCGAATCCCCACTTCTCGCCCGACGGGAAGTGGATCGCGTTCAGCGCCGAATACGCCGGCAACACCGACGTCTATGTCGCGCCCGCCGAAGGAGGCGAGCCGAAGCGCCTGACCTGGCATCCCGGCGCCGATTCGGTTCAGGGATGGACGCCTGACGGCAAGTCCGTGCTCTTCGCTTCCGGGCGCGCCACGTGGGCGCCGAACGCCGCGCCGCGATTCTGGACCGTGCCGGCCGAAGGCGGCGTCGAGGAGCCATTGCCGCTGCCTCGCGGTTATCAAGGCAAGATCTCGCCTGACGGCTCGCGCATCGCGTACAGGATGAACAATTCGTGGGACGAGGAGCGTAGGAATTATCGCGGCGGGCAGAATCGCCCGATCTGGATCGTCGACCTGAAGACTTACGACCTGGTATCGCCGCCCTGGACCGATTCGAAAGACGTTGACCCGGTGTGGCTGGGCGATACGGTCTATTTCATTTCAGACCGCGACGGGGTGGCGAACGTCTGGACATACGATACGAAGACAAAGAAGCTGGCGCAGGTCACGAAGTTCACCGATTTCGACGTCAAATCGCTTGAAGCCGGCGCGGGCGCCGTGGTTTTCGAGCAGGCGGGTTACATCCATGAACTCGATCCGAAATCCGGCAAAACTCGCGTCGTGAACATCATGGCCACTGGCGATTTCCCATGGATGATGCCGCGATGGGAAGACGTGACGAACCAGATGTCGAACATCGCGCTCTCGCCCACCGGCAAACGCGTGGTGGTCGAGTCGCGCGGCGAAATCTTTACGATTCCCGCTGAAAAAGGCGACGTGCGGAACCTCAGCAATTCCAGCGGCTCCGCGGAACGAGACCCGGCATGGTCGCCGGACGGAAAGTTCGTTTCATATTTCAGCGACAAGTCGGGCGAATACAAACTGGTGATCGAGGCGCAGGACGGATTGACGCCGCCGCGCGAGATCGCGCTGCCCAACCCGACGCACTATTACACGCCGTCCTGGTCGCCCGATTCGAAAAAACTTCTCTACACAGACACGAACCTGAAAGTCTGGGTGCTGGACGTCGCTTCGGGCCAGGCCAAAATCGTTGGGAACGATCCCTGGATGGTGCCGCGACGGACGCTCAATCCCGTGTGGAGTCCCGATTCGAAATGGGTGGCTTACGCCAGCCGTTTGAATTCGCTCTATCACGCGATATTCGTCAGCAACGTAGAGACCGGCGAATCGAAACAAATCACGGACGGGTTGGCCGACGCCGTTTGGCCGGCCTGGGACGCGAGCGGCAAATATCTATGGTTTTTCGCTTCGACGGATTTCGGATTGGCCTCGCAATGGCTCGACATGACTTCGTACGATCACAACGAAAACTTCGGGCTATATTTCGCGATCCTCAAAAAAGGCGAACCGAGCCCGCTTCTGCCGGAAAGCGATGAAGACAAAGGCGTAGGTGGCGCAACTCCCGGCGCGCCTGCCGGTCCTGCCAATCCTAGAGGATTCGGCCGCGGAGGCCGTGGCGCGTCGCCTGAATCCGCGGACTCAACTCAGACTGAAGCGCCGGCGCAGACGCCGCGCGGGCCACGCGGGCCCGTCACGGTTCAAATAGATTTCGAAGGATTGCAACAGCGCATCGTATCAGCGCCGGGCGTGCCGGTGCGCCAGTATTCGCAGTTGCGCGCCGGAGCGGCGGGCACGGTTTATTACCTTGAAGCCGCGGCGGGAGGCGGAGGTCGCGGTGGCGGTCTCGGCGGCGGTGGCGTGTTGCTGCGCTATCGCCTGAGCGACCGCAGGGCCACGCCTTTCGTGACCGGCGTCACCAATTATGATGTGAGCGCGGACGGCCGCAAGCTCGTCTATCGCTCAGGAGGAGGCGCCGGGCGCGGTCGTGGCGGCCCTGGCGCCGGCGGAGGCGGAGGCGCCGGTCCCGCCCTCTTCCTGGTGGACGCCGATCGCCAACCGCCTCAACCGGGCCAGGGACGGCTCGCCGCGTCGCTGCGCATATACCTGGAGCCGAAAGAAGAGTTCAAACAGATCTTCAATGAAGGCTGGCGCAACCAGCGCGATTACCTTTACGTGCCGAACATGCACGGCGCCGATTGGCGGAAGATGAAAGAAATGTACGGCCAGTTGCTGCCGTACGTGAATCATCGCGCAGATCTGAACTATTTGCTCGACAACATGGGCGCCGAGATCGCCATCGGCCATTCGTACGTGCGCGGCGGCGACATGCCCGACGTGCCTCAATCCCCGGGCGGATTGCTCGGCGCCGATTTCGTGATCGATGGCGGTCGTTACAAGGTCACCCGCATCTATGACAACGAAAGCTGGAACACCGACCTGCGCGCGCCGCTCAGCAGCCCCGGCGTGGACGTTTCGGTCGGCGATTACATCCTCGCCATCAACGGCGTTGAGTTGAAGGCGCCCGACAACATCTACCGCCTGCTCGACGGTTCGGCCAACAGGCAAACCGCGCTGACCATCAACAATCGGCCATCGCTCGAAGGCGCGCGCCAGGTGACGGTCGTGCCAGTCCCGACTGAACAGGCCCTGCGCACACGGGCCTGGGTGGAAGCCAACCGCCGTCTGGTGGATAAGCTCTCCAACGGCCAACTCGCCTATGTCTATCTTCCGAATACGGGACAGCCTGGGTACTCCAGCTTCAATCGTTATTACTTCGCGCAGCAGGATAAGAAGGGCGCGATCATTGACGAACGGTTCAATGGCGGAGGCTCGGCCGCCGATTACATCATCGATGTTTTGCAGCGGGACTTCGACGGATATTTCAACAACGTCGCGGGTGAACGCTATCCCTTCACCAGCCCGTCGGCGGGCATCTGGGGGCCGAAGGTCATGATCGTCAACGAAATGGCCGGATCTGGCGGAGACCTGATGCCGTGGATGTTCAAATACCGCAAGATCGGACTGCTCGTCGGCAAACGCACATGGGGCGGCCTTGTCCATACCGCCGATACGCCCCCCTTTATTGACGGCGGTTCGATGATCGCTCCGCGCGGTGGATTCTTCACTCGCGAAGGCAAATGGGCCGTCGAGAACGAAGGGACGGCGCCGGACATCGACGTCGAGAACTGGCCGAAGGACGTGATCGC
>DASUFM010000337.1:0-19929 GCA_036274535.1 Blastocatellia bacterium | reverse complement strand
GATACCGCTGGCAAACTCAAAGGGCCAATCTCCTGGATCTTAGAACGTATAACAACTGTATAGGTGGGACACATCCAAATTGTCCCACTAATGTCGGCTGCTAAATCAGTTTGCGATCGCATAGCGGGACAATTTGGATGTGTCCCACCTAATTAAAGAGTTTGCCAGCGGTATCGCTTGGAGCCGCTTTGGTAGTCAACTTCGGCTCTTTGGCAATGATCGGTGAGAATCCACTGGTTCCTTCGTCCTTCAAATCTGTGGAATCCGAGATGACTACCAAAGCGGCGCCCAACTACGGCGCCCCAAAGGCTGTCGCCATTTCAAGTAGTTGAGTGTATTCAACTTTTATATGCACAGCCTTCATTTAATATGAGATATGAAACATCGTATGGCGGTCAAGTTGAAAGTCTGTGGCGTCACATCGCTCGAAGACGCTCGCGCGGCGATCGATTGCGGCGCCGAATATCTGGGCTTCAACTTTTATGCTAAAAGCCCTCGCTACATAGCGCCGGTTTCGGCTCGCGCCATCATCGATGAGTTGCCGGACGGCGTTATCAGCGTCGGCATTTTCGTAAACGAACCTCGCCCCGAGGACGTAGTCGAGATTTTGCGCGTCAGCGGGGCGCGGATGGCTCAACTGCACGGCGACGAATCGCCGTATTATTGCGCAGGCGTCGGGGCCGAGCGCGTGATCAAGGCTTTGCGTATCAACGATGATTTCGACGCGCGGCGCGCTCTGGATTATCCGGCGGCGGCGATCCTGCTCGACGCATTCGACGCGAAGTTTTATGGCGGCACCGGCAAAACGGCCAATTGGGCGATCGCGCGCGAGGCGGCGAAGCTGACAAAAGTTTTTCTTGCGGGCGGGCTGTCGCCGGACAACATCGTTGAAGCGATTCGCGCTGTCGAACCGTTCGCGGTCGATGTCAACAGCGGAGTCGAAAGCGCTCCGGGATGCAAAGATGCGAATAAATTGCATGACCTCTGGCGAAAAATAAGGAGTTGTGATGAGAAGACAATGCTTTAGAAGCATGTCCGCCTTCCTGTTGGCGATTAACCTCTTTTACTTGTCGGGAGTCGCTCAGACCCAATCTCCTGATTCTCTGGATAAGGAGCAAGCGAGGAAAGAGCTGGAGGTTGTATTCGCGGAACGCAATGACGCCATACAGAAAGGTGATAAAGAAAAGTCGCGCAAGTTTCTCTCACCGGATTGTGTTTTCAAGGTTCCTGGCGGAAAAACTCTAACTATGCCAGATGTTGAAAAGCTGGCGTTACGAGATACAGGCCGATCCGATCCTCGGGAAGAGTATATGATTGAGGAAGTGGAGGTCAAAAACGGCGCAGCCCTGGTTAAGGTTCGACATAAAGAGTCTTACAAACAGAGGTTTAGAAATGGAGATACGGGAGAGGTGGCGGCAACTTACAAAAGGCGAGAAACGTGGGTGAAAACCGCTGAAGGTTGGAGATTGAAACTCGTAGATAATATGGCTTATGGAGACGCGACGCTAAATGGCAAACCAGTCAAGCCCAAGGATCTCTTTAAAATAAGCAACTTGCCATTATTGGATGACCAATCACACCAGGTTAATCCGGAGGACAAAACCGTTTTGCAGGATGGGCAGGCCATCGCCTTTATTTATAGGTTTAAAGATAGCGCCGTGTTGCTTCAACCACCGGTCTACCTGAATGGCCAGGAAATCGCTCATATGCGTCGCGGACGTTACCTCAAGTTAAAATTGGCTCCCGGCTCCTACCAATTGCGTTCAGAAAAAGAGCCGGCCTTGTCTATTACTGTTGAAGCCGGCCGGATTCACTATTTTGAAGTCAAATTGTCGCCCGGTTTTCCCAAAGCGCATGGACTACTCGTATTGGATAATGGGGTAATAGGCTCACAAATAAACCTTGTTCCTCATATGTTGAATATGCAGCCTCTTGACGCTGATGACATTAAGAATCCATCAAAAGTGATAAGCGTTAAAAAGTAGAATGTAATGAATTATCATCTGTTTCCTGACTTAAACGGACATTTCGGCGCTTACGGGGGTAGCTTCGTGCCTGAGACGTTGATGCATCCGCTAGAAGAGCTGAAGGCCGCATACGCCGAAGCGCGCGCCGACGAATCGTTTCGACGGGAGTTTGAAACATTGTTGCGCGAATACGTGGGGCGTCCGACGCCGGTCACGTTCGCCGAAAGGCTTACTAAGCATCTTGGCGGCGCGAGAATTTTCCTGAAGCGCGAAGACCTCAACCACACCGGCGCGCACAAGATCAACAACGCGGTCGGACAAATCCTGCTGGCCAAACGTATGGGCAAGCGGCGGATCATCGCTGAAACCGGCGCGGGACAGCACGGAGTGGCTACCGCGACGGTCTGCGCGCTCGCGGGATTGCAGTGCGTGGTCTATATGGGCACGGAAGACATGCGGCGGCAGGCGTTGAATGTCTTCCGCATGCGCCTGCTCGGCGCCGAAGTGGTCGGCGTCGAATCCGGCAGCCGGACGCTGAAAGACGCGATCAACGAGGCGCTGCGCGATTGGGTGACCAACGTCGCCGACACTCATTACCTGCTGGGATCCGTCCTGGGCCCGCATCCTTATCCGGCGATGGTGCGCGATTTTCAAAGCGTGATCGGGCTCGAAGCCCGCGCGCAGATGCTGGAACGCTGCGGGCGCCTGCCGGATTACCTGGTCGCCTGCGTCGGCGGCGGCAGCAACGCGATGGGGCTGTTCTACGCGTTTTTGAACGACGCCGGCGTGAAGATGATCGGCGTCGAAGCCGGCGGGCGCGGTTACGCCCTCGGCGAACACGCCGCCAGGTTCCTGGAAGAAGGCGGCGGGCGAGTGGGCGTGCTGCAGGGGACCCGCAGTTACGTGTTACAGGACGAGCGCGGCCAGGTCGCATTGACGCATTCGGTCTCCGCCGGGCTCGATTACGCCAGCGTCGGTCCCGAACACGCCAACCTGCATGACACAGGGCGAGCCGAATACGTTTCGGCGAACGACGGCGAGGCGCTCGAAGCGTTTCAATTGCTGGCGAAGATGGAAGGAATCATCCCCGCGCTCGAATCGTCGCACGCCGTCGCGCACGTTATGAAACTCGCGCCGCGATCGCCGAAAGACCAGATCATTCTGGTCAACCTTTCGGGGCGCGGCGATAAGGATGTAAATACGGTCGCCGAACAATTGAGCGAAAAAATGTAGATTTCAAGAGAAAGAATTTTAGCCACGAATGAACACGAATATTCACGAAACCGAATCCGTTCGTAATCCGCCGAAGGTGATACCGCGGCCGGACGGCGCGAAACTCGAACTTCCGGAAGGTTTCGATCTGAGCGTAACCGGCTGGGTTCCCGACGAATCGGGCCAGGACGTGTGGGGACGGCCTGTCGGCGTCAGGATGATTCGCGACGGCTCGCTGCTGGTCGTTGACGACGGCGGCAGGAAAGTGTGGCGCGTGACGTATAAAGGAAAGAAGTAGGATTGCGGATTGCGGATTTGTGAGTCTGTTCAACCGCGGACTCGAAATCGAGATCGAAAGTTTTATCAATCCGCAATCCGCAATCCGCAATCCGCAATCTGATATGACTCGCATTACCGCAAAGTTCGAACAATTGAGAAGGGAAGGGCGCAAGGCCTTCATTCCATACATCACCGCGGGCGATCCGGACCTGGAGACGACCGAAAGACTGCTGCTCGCGCTCGCCGGCGCGGGGGCCGACGTGATCGAACTCGGCGTCCCGTTCTCCGACCCGATGGCCGACGGGCCTGTGATTCAACGGGCTTCGGAGCGCGCCTTGAAAAAAACAATCGGAGTCGCCGATATTCTGCCGGTCGTCGAGCGCGTCCGCGAACGCAGCGAAGTTCCGATCCTGCTCTTCACATACTTCAATCCGTTGATGCAATTTTCCGGCGCCGGCGAGGAGTTAAATCGCGCGGGCGTTGACGGCGCGCTGGTGACCGATTTGATTCCCGAAGAGGCGGGAGATTTTGTCGCCGGGATGCGTCGCGCCGGTCTGGACACGGTCTTTCTCGTCGCTCCGACATCGACCGACGAGCGCATCAAACTGATCGCCGAACATTCCTCCGGATTCATATACATAGTTGCGCGAACCGGCGTGACCGGAATGCGCGAAAGCGATTCGGCCCAGGTCAGAGAACTCGTCGAGCGCGTCAGGCGGCATTCAAACCTGCCGGTCGCGGTCGGCTTCGGGATTTCAAAACCGGAGCACGTCCGTGACGTGTGGGATTACGCCGACGGCGCGGTGGTCGGCTCGCGCCTTGTGTTGGAGATCGAAAATAATTTAGGGACTCCACGATTAGTCGATAAAGTGGCGCGGCTTGCGAGAGACCTGAAGGAGGCGCGATGACATACGGCGACATTCCCATACTGGAATTCGACCCGGCGAACGACGCCGCGCTCGATCCGCGCCGTCTGATCGAGCGAATTGACATGCCAGAACATTGCGTCATTTGCTTCTTCCAGGACGTCATCGCCGAACTGATAGAGGTTCATCATGCGCGCGTGCTGGCGCATCAACGCAGCGAGATCGGGTTGCATCCGATCTATGAAATCGACTTCAAAGGGCGGACTGTGGCTTTCTTTCATCCCGGCGTAGGCGCGTCGCTCGCCGCCGCATTGCTCGAAGAAGTTATCGCGCGAGGGGGGCGCAAATTTATCGCCTGCGGCGGCGCGGGCGTGTTGGACGGCGACATCATTTGCGGGCGCGTCGTCCTCCCCACTTCGGCCGTGCGCGATGAAGGCACGTCGTATCACTACCTGCCTCCGGGCCGCGAAGTCGCCGCAAGCCCTGAAGGAGTGGCCGCGCTGGAGCGAACCCTCAAAGCTCATAATGTCGATTACCTCACCGGCAAGACCTGGACCACGGACGGCATCTATCGGGAGACCGGATCGAAGGTCGAGCGGCGGCGGCGCGAGGGCTGTCTGACTGTGGAGATGGAAGCGGCGGCGTTCTTTGCGGTCGCGCAGTTTCGCGGCGTCTCGTTCGCGCAATTGCTTTACGGCGGAGATGACGTCAGCGGCGAACACTGGGACTCGCGCGAGTGGACCGAACAGAGTTCCGTGCGCGAGAAACTGTTCTGGCTCGCGGCGGAAGCCTGTCTGGAATTGTAATATGAGCGAAGATAATAGCGGCGAAAAAACGATTGAAGACTGGCGCATCCGGATTGACGAGATCGATCTCGAACTGGTCAAGCTCTTCAACGAGCGTACACAGTGCGCCGTAGAGATCGGTCACATAAAAAAACGTCTGGGGCTGGAGATCTATTCGCCGACGCGCGAAGCGGAGGTCATCGCCAACGTCACCGCCGCGAACACCGGCCCGCTTGACGCCGAGGCCATCCGCCGGCTCTTCGAGCGCGTGATCGACGAGGCGCGGAGAATCGAACGAATAGAGGCAAGCAAGGAAGAAGAGGAGACAAGGAGAGGGGGAGACAAGAGGAAGGGGAGACAAGGAGAAGGGGAGACGGGCAGATAAGGAATTCAAATCTCCTTGTCTCCTTGTCTCCTTGTCTCCTTGTCTCCTTGTCTCCTCTTCCCATTCCCCACTCCCGCAGTTCTTATGATCATAGTAATGGAAGAGAACGCGACCGAGGAGCAGATCGTCCGGGTCGTGGATCGATTGATCAAGCTGGGTTTCGATATTCACCGGTCGACGGGGTCGCGCTACACGCTGCTCGGCGCGGTGGGGGCGCGCGTCGCCGATCCTCGCGAATTGGAATTACTGGAAGGCGTCAACAAGGTGGCGCCGATCAGCGCGCCTTACAAACTGGCCGCGCGCGCGTTCAAACCTGAAGGAACGAAGATCGAGATCGGAGATGTTGTCATAGGCGGCGAGCAGGTGATCGTGATGGCCGGCCCCGGTGTGGTCGAAAGCCGCGAGCAGATGGAGATCATCGCGGGGCGGTTGGCGAATCGCGGCGTGCGCGTCCTGCGTGGAGGAACTTTCAGGACCAGCGATGATCCATATGGCTTTCAAGGCCTGGGCGCCGAAGGATTGAAACTGCTGCGTGAAGTGGCTGACCGCCATCGGATGCTGACGCATTCGACGATCTTCGACGCGGCGCAACTGCCGCTCTTCGCGCGCTACGTCGACATCATACAGGTCAGTGAACGAGACATGCGGAACTACGCGCTTTTGAAGGAGCTCGCGAAACTGGGTAAACCGGTAATCCTGCGGCGCGGCGCGGCATCTACGATCGAGGAAGCGTTGATGGCGGCTGATTACGTGATGCGCCGCGGAGATCATCAGGTGATCGTTTGCGAGCGAGGGATCAGGACGTTCGAGACCTATACGCGCCACACGCTGGACATTTCGGCGATCCCTGTGATCAAAAAACTCTCCAGCCTGCCGATCATAGTCGATCCGAGCCGCGCGATGGGCCGCCGCGACAAGGTCCCGCCGATGGCCCGCGCCGCCGTCGCCGCCGGAGCCGATGGATTGCTCATCGAAGTCCATCATGATCCCGACCATGCGCTCTCTGACGGCGCCCAATCACTCACATTGGAACAATTCGATAAACTCATGGATCAACTCCGCCTGATCGCATCGGCGGTGGAGAGGACGCTGTGAGCGGGTTCAAGAGCGTCTGCATCGTCGGCTGTGGTTTGATCGGCGGGTCGTTCGCGCTCGCTCTGCGCCGGGCCGGATTCGCGGGCCGGATCACCGCTTACGGCGGATCGAACTCGCCTCGACTGGCCGTCGAGCGCGGAGTCGTCGACGCCGTCGAAGAACGCTTCACGCGGGGCGAGGTTTGCGACGCCGATCTAATCTACCTGGCGGCGCCCATCGGCGGGATCATTGATTTCCTGCGTACCAAATCGAAGCTGATCAGACCGGGCGCGATTGTCACAGACGCCGGGAGCACGAAGCTCGAAATCTGCCGCGTTGCGGCGCGACTGCTGCCGGCGGGCGTGATATTCATCGGCGGCCACCCGATGGCCGGCGGCGAAAACTCCGGCGTACAATATGCGCGGGCCGATCTGTTCGAAAACGCGACTTACGCATTAATGATCGGGCAGGGAATTAACGAGGCTGAGTTCGATCGCTTGAGATCGCTTGTCGAATCAATTGGCGCGAAAGTTTTACTCACTCAACCCGAAGCTCACGACGCGGCGGTCGCGCTGATCAGCCATCTGCCGCAACTCGCCGCGAGCGCGCTGGCGTCCTTGCTCGGCCCTGAACGTGGCGTCGAGATCGCCGATCGTCGACTTGCCCGGGCGCTGGCCGCGACCGGATGGCGCGACATGACGCGACTCGCGGGCAGTTCGTGGAGCGTCTGGCGCGACATCTGCCTGACCAATCAGCCGAACATCTCTAACGCGCTCGGCGCGCTCATCGCCGAATTGCAATCGTTAAAAGACGCGCTCGACTCGCGCGATTTCAACCGTGCGCGCGACCTGTTCGCCGAAGCCAACAAATCGGCCGCCGAGCAACGCGCGGCTCATTACTCTCGATTCGAGAAATTGTGAGAACCAGTGTGAATAGCAATCGCCTGAGTGGGACAATTTGGAAAATTGTCCCACTATAACTCGCTTTATTGCGAGACAGCGCTCTCCGCTTCAACCGCATCCACTCCAAAACTCACGAACAATTTTCCGCGCAATCGCGCATGACGATATGGCGTGGGCCTCGCCGAATAGTTGACCACTGCGATATGGGTCCCGGATTTATTTCTCAAATTTGAATGCGCCAGCCGTATAAGGATTCCAGACGCTCCATACGCCTCGCGATTTCAAGTGGTTGGATGGCAAATAAACATCTCCATGACAAGAAGACGCAAAACAAAAGGAATTATGCCGATTAATGTTACGATCGACGCTGAAATTAATAATAGGTACTTGCCGGCGTTATTAACAGCATCGATCGACGGCGTTAGTAACGTGTTACTAGCCGTAAACCCATTGACCACTTGAAAGCGTCCGAATAAGCTTGCCACGATATCGGTGTTTGTTCAATCCCCTGAAAATAAGTAACCAACAATAACAGCGACTGATTAATTAGCAGCGTTTTCCGCATCATTCCAGGACACGATCATCTGCAGCGACAACGTCAGGAGAAATAAGTTCGTATTCTATAGTTATTAGCTAAACGCGGACGGCAGAGTGTGGTGTGTGGAAGGAAAGTCTCTCGCAAAGAGCGTGACAGACGCTTAGGCCGTGGTGTGTCCATTAGCGGTAAATTCATCAACAGATTACGCCAGATCACGGAGGAAACATGAAATCGGCGATTGATTCGATCAGAAGGCATTTCCCGAAAAGGTCCAATAGATATAGATGGGCGCTGGCTCTGCCGGTCTTTCTGACGGCGATACTAATCGCAGGTCCCGACAGGTCGAGCACATCCATGGTTACAGTAGCTCAAGGCCCGGCCTTTAATTACGGGGAAGCGCTGCAGAAATCGCTTTTCTTTTATGAAGCGCAGCAATCCGGAGTCCTGCCTGATTGGAACCGCGTCAACTGGCGAGGAGATTCAGGACTGAATGACGGCGCGGACGTCGGCAGAAACCTGACAGGTGGTTGGTACGACGCCGGTGATCACGTCAAATTCGGTTTTCCGATGGCCGCCTCGGCGACGCTGCTGGCGATGGGCGCTGTCGAATATCGATCCGCATACGTTCAAAGTGGACAACTCACGCATCTACTGAACAACCTTCGCTTCGTCAATGACTACTTCATCAAGGCGCACACTGCGCCGAACGAGTTATACGGCCAGATCGGCGCCGGTGGGACGGATCATGCGTGGTGGGGGCCGGCCGAAGTCATGCAGATGGCCCGGCCTTCTTTTCGGATTACTTCCTCCTGTCCGGGTTCGGACCTGGCTGGAGAGACGGCGGCGGCCATGGCCGCTTCGTCAATCGTCTTTCGCCCGACCGATCCCGCTTACGCCGACACGCTGCTCATGCATGCGCAACAACTCTACAGTTTCGCCGATAACTTTCGCGGGAAGTACAGTGATTGCATTACTGACGCGGCGGGCTTTTACAACTCGTGGAGCGGATATAACGATGAGCTGGTCTGGGGCGCGATCTGGCTTTATCGCGCGACGAACGACCCGGCGTACCTGGCCAAGGCCGAATCCTACTACGCTAACCTGAGTAACGAGCCGCAAACGAACACCAAGTCGTTTCGCTGGACGCATGCCTGGGATGACAAGTCTTATGGTTGTTACGTGCTGCTGGCGAACCTGACAAACAATCCGGCGTATCGCGCGGACGCCGAGCGATGGCTGGATTACTGGAGCATAGGAGCCGGCCTGCGCACTCCGGGCGGACTAGCTTACGTGGATTCGGCCGGATGGGGCGCGCTGCGTTACGCGGCCAACACGGCCTTTCTCGCGCTGGTTTACAGCGACCATTTGAGTGACGCGACGAAAGTACAGCGCTATCACGAGTTCGCGGTCCGGCAGATCAACTACGCGCTGGGCCAAAACCCGCGCAACAGCAGTTATGTAGTGGGGTTCGGCGCCAATCCGCCGCGCAATGTGCATCACCGCACCGCTCATGGCTCATGGAGCGACAACATTAATGACCCGACGCTGAGCCGCCATATTCTTTACGGCGCGCTGGTCGGAGGGCCGGACACCAACGACAACTATACCGACAATCGCCAGGACTTCACCAAGAACGAGGTCGCGACCGATTACAACGCGGGCTTTACGAGCGCGCTGGCGCGGCTTTATCAGGAATTCGGCGGACAGCCGCTGGCGAACTTCCCGACGCCGGAATCTCCGGATATGGATGAAATCTACGTGGAGGCCGGAGTCAACGCATCGGGAACCAACTTCACAGAGATCAGAGCGTTTCTCAACAACAAATCGGCTTTCCCGGCGCGTAATGGGACTCAACTTTCGTACCGCTACTTCTTCACGCTCGAACCCGGTGTGACGCCCGGGATGATCACAATCAACACCAACTTCAATCAAGGCGCGACGGTCTCGACTCCACAACTCTTCTCAGGTTCGACCTACTACGTGAGAGTGGATTTCACCGGGACAAATGTCTATCCCGGCGGGCAATCGGCCTTTCGTAAAGAGTGCCAGTTCAGGATCGCCAGCTCCGGCGCCTGGGATCCGACCAACGATTGGTCATTTACAGGAATAGCCACCACGCCGGGCGCGCCGCCCGTCAAGGCGCCGAACATCTCCGTTTACGACGGCGCGACCAGGGTCTTCGGCGCCGAGCCGGGACCGGCCACCCCCGATTTCGCGCTCTCCGGGAGTCCCGCAAGCCTGACCGTCAATCGCGGGGCGAGCGGGACGAGCACGATCACGATTACGCGAACCGGAGGCTTTACCGGCGGGGTGACGTTAAGCGCGAGCGGACTGCCTGCGGGCGTAACCGCGAGCTTCAGTGCGAACCCCGCGACCGGCGGGAGCGCGCTGCTGACTCTGGCCGTATCGAGCACGGCCACGCTGGGAGCGGCCACAATCACCGTGACCGGAACCGGCGGAGGCTTGACGCGGAGCGCGACGGTCGGCCTCACCGTAAGCGACGCGCAAACTCCGGACTTTGCCCTCTCCGGGAGTCCACCCAGCCTGACGATCAATCGCGGCGCGAGCGGGACCAGCGCGATCACGGTCACGCGCAGCGGCGGATTCACCAGCGGGGTGACATTGAGCGCGAGCGGATTGCCTGCGGGCGTGACCGCGAACTTCAGTGCGAACCCGGCGACCGGCGCGAGCAGTATTATGACCCTTTCGGTTTCAAGCGCGGCCCCGCTGGGAGCGGCCACGATCACCGTGACCGGAACCGGCGGAGGCTTGACGCGGACGACGCCGATCAGTCTCACGGTGGGCGAAGGCGGAGGCGGCAATGGCGGAGTGACTGTTACGGCGGCGGTCAACGCCAGCGGCCCCTGGTACAACGAGGAAGTGATCCGGCTGGATAACACCGGAACTCTCACCGCGCTCTCGGTTACGATAGTCATTCAACGCACGACCGGCGTCAGCTTCAATGGAATGTACAACACCATTGGTGGGCAGGTAATGCAGAGCAATACCGTCGCGCCGGAGACCATCACTTACCAATTCACGCTCGCGTCAGGACAGACGCTAGGTTCCGGTACAAATCGAACCTTCGCAGCTCAGGCAGGTGGGAATGGGACTCCCCATCCTACCGCCGGCGATACCTGGGTCGTCAGCTATACGACCGGCGGCGTTACTTTCACACAGTCCGGAACTTTTTAAGCAAATATGCCATATGCCATACGCCACATTTCATATATGGCGTATGGCATATGGAAAAGAGTAACTGCTCAGCCTTGCGGTCGCCCCGAGCGACGTTTGAACCTGGCCGCGTCCTTTGGCGCGGGAGGACGAACCATGATTGGTCGAGCCGCCGCCAGTCGAGTCTCCAACTCAACCGGCGCTGTTCGCCAGGGGGGATTGCGTGGTTCGTCACACAGGTAATGCGTGGCCTGTCCAGGATCAATCGTCGACCGGATGGCCTCAGGCTGAGTGGTTACGCCCAAAAATAGATCGATCCATCAACAAAGAACGAGCAATACAAGACCGTCAATACAAGACGAGCGCCGTCAACCAGGCGCCAGCTACGGAGGTTACATGAAGAGTACGTCAACCGCCCTGAGTACTATTCTGTCGCGAGCCGCCGCATTACTTATTCTGTCTCTCATTACGACCGCCGCCGCGCTCGTATACAAATCGAGCGTGACGACTGATCCGGCGCTTGCGCAAACGACCGAACCATATACCTGGCGCAACGTCGTCATCAACGGCGGCGGCGGTTTTGCGCCGGGCATCGTCTTCAACACTACAGAACAGAACCTGATTTACGCGCGCACGGACATCGGCGGCGCTTACCGCTGGGATCAGAGCGCCGGGCGCTGGGTTCCGCTGCTCGATTGGGTCGGGTTCGACGATTGGAACCTGACGGGCGTAGACAGCCTCGCCACCGATCCGGTAGATCCCAATCGTCTATACATTGCCGCCGGGACCTACACCAACGAATGGACGAATCAGAACGGCGCGATCCTTCGCTCCACCGACCGTGGCAATAGTTTTCAGCGTACGAATTTACCGTTCAAAGTCGGTGGCAACATGCCTGGCCGCTCGATGGGCGAGCGTCTGGCGATCGATCCCAATCGCAACAGCGTCCTCTATCTCGGCGCCCGCAGCGGCAACGGCCTTTGGAGGAGCGCCAACTTCGGCGAGAGCTGGTCACGAGTTACCAGCTTTCCGGTCGCGGGAACTTACGTCGAAGACCCCGGCAATTCCTACACCGGCGACATCATCGGCGTCGTATGGGTGACTTTCGACCGCAGCACAGGGACTCCCGGCAATGCTACTCAGACGATTTACGTCGGCGTCGCCGATACGGGCGCCAGCGTTTACCGCAGCACGGACGGCGGCGCGACGTGGGCCGCGATTCCGGGGCAGCCCACGGGCTTCCTGCCTCATCACGGCGTTCTGGCGTCGAACGGGATGCTGTACATCAGCTACAGCGACGGCGCCGGCCCGTACGACGGCGAGAAAGGCGACGTCTGGCGCTATAACACGTCGAACGGATCGTGGACTCTGATCAGTCCCGTGCCTTCCTCGAGCTCGGACGATTACTTCGGTTACGGCGGTCTGGCGGTCGACGCGCAGAATCCAAATGTAATTATGGTCGCCGCGTTGAACTCGTGGTGGCCCGACACGATCCTCTTCCGCAGCCTCGACGGCGGCGCCACATGGACAAGGATCTGGGACTGGACTTCATATCCCAATCGGAGCTTTCGATATTTGCAGAACATCACGGCCGCTCCGTGGTTGACATTCGGCGCCAATCCTCAGCTGCCTGAAATCACGCCGAAACTCGGCTGGATGGTCGGAGACCTGGAGATCGATCCATTCGATTCCGATCGGATGATGTACGGGACCGGCGCGACCATCTATGGCAGCGATGATCTGACGACGTGGGACACCGGCGGCCAGATACACATCTCGGTCAAGGCGATCGGTCTGGAAGAGACCGCGGTTTTAGACCTGATCAGTCCACCGTCGGGGGCGCCGCTGCTGAGCGGGCTCGGCGACGTCTGCGGATTTCGCCACAACAACCTGAACGCCGCGCCGGCGATGATGATGACGACCCCCACATTCGTCAGCACGACCAGCCTCGATTACGCGGAACTCTCCCCTACCTTCATCGTTCGCGTGGGTAACGCCAACCAGGGGACGAATCGTTCCGGCTTTTCATTCGACGGTGGGACGAGCTGGTTTCAAGGCAGTACGGAGCCGGGAGGAGTCACGGGCGGCGGTACGGTCGCGGCCGCCGCCAACGCGAGCCGCGTTGTTTGGAGTCCGGCCGGGGCCGCCGTGAACTACTCGACCAACAACGGCAGCTCATGGACGCAATCCGCAGGGATTCCTTCGGGCGCAAGAGTGGGATCGGATCGCGTAAATCCGATGAAGTTTTATGGCTTCGCCAACGGGACATTCTACGTGAGCGTCAACGGAGGCGCCAATTTCACGGCGGCGGCGACCGGACTGCCTTCGGACTCCAGGTTCAAAGCCACGCCGGGACGCGAAGGAGACATCTGGCTTGCTGGAGGCGAAGGAGGACTCTGGCATTCGACCAACTCCGGCGCCAGTTTCACTGAGGCGCCCAGTGTCGAAGAGGCCGACAATATCGGCTTCGGCATGGCCGCGCCGGGCCAGAGTTATATGGCGCTTTATTCCAGCGCCCAGGTCAACGGCGTGCGCGGCATTTTCCGTTCGATAGACGCAGGCGCGAGCTGGGTGCGGATCAACGACGATCAACATCAGTACGGTTCGACCAATGCGGCGATCACCGGCGACCCGCGCGTCTTTGGAAGAGTCTACGTCAGCACCAACGGGCGCGGGATTATTTACGGCGAGCCGGACGGAGTTTCCAACCCCAACTTCGCGCTCTCGCCCAATCCTTCGAGCCTGACCATCAATCGCGGCGCGAACGGAACGAGTACGATCACGGTCACGCGTAGCGGAGGCTTCACGGGCGGCGTGACATTAAGCGCGAGCGGATTACCCGCCGGCGTCACAGCGAGCTTCAACGCAAATCCGGTAACCGGCGAGAGCGGCGCGCTCACCCTGGCCGCATCGACCACGGCCACCCTGGGCGCGGCCACTGTCACCATCACCGGAACAGGCGGCGGTCTGACGCGAACAACCACGATCAGTCTGACCGTGAGTCAGCCGCAGACGCCGGACTTCTCACTATCCCCGAATCCAACCGGCCTGACCATCAATCGAGGCGCGAGCGGGACAAGTACGATCACGATCACGCGAACAGGAGGCTTCACGAGCGGCGTGGCGCTCGCCGCGAGCGGACTGCCTGCCGGCGTGACCGCGAGCTTCGCTCCGGCTTCGACGACAGGGACCAGCAGCGTACTGACATTGGCCGCATCAGGCGCGGCCACTCTGGGCGCGGCCACTGTTACCGTTACGGGAACCGGCGGCGGTCTGATGCGAACGACGTCGATCAGTCTCACGGTTAACGACAGCGGCGGTGGGACTGGAGGCGTCACTGTCACGCCGGTGATAAGCGCGAGCGGCCCCTGGTTCAACGAACAGGCCGTTCGCCTGGACAACACAGGCGTTATTACCTCGCTCTCGATCACGATCGTTGTTCAACGCACAACGGGCTTGGGGTTCAGCGGGCAGTACAACACCGTCGGCGGGCAGATCCTCCAAAGTAACAGCAGCTCGGCGACGGCGATCACGTACCAGTTCGACCTGGCGAATGGTCAGACGCTCGGACCGGCTACGAATCGCCTCTTCGCCGCTCAAATGAGTGGAACTGGAACGGCCCATCCCACGAGCGGCGACACTTACACCGTCACTTACACGACCGGCGGCGTGAACTTCACGCGGACTGGAACTTTCCAGTAATGAAAATCATTCCTATAGGACTTATAGGGCCTGATGGTCTTTGAAAAATAAACGCAACCACTTCCTCAGTCGCTGCTGCGACCGGGAAGAACGTGGTTGCATTTATTTCTCAAAGACCATTAGGCCCCAGGAGGTATAACCAATGTTGAAACGTGAAGCTTGGAATAATGTATGCGCTCCACGCTGGCGCGGCCTCAGGCTGCCGCTGTTCGCGCTGGCGATTTTGCTGATTGCGGGTAGTGTGGGCGAATTGAAAAAGACCCGGGGACAATCAACCTCAATTTGTAACGGCGCATACCAGGAGACCACATTCTGGCCCACTGGCTTCCAGGGCGAGGTTACCGTAATCAATAACGGCCCTGCGATAAACGGCTGGACAGTGACCTTTACGTTCCCGACGACCACCCAGACCGTGACCGAGTTATGGAATGGCGTTTATACCCAGACGGGCCAGACTGTGACGGTCAGCAACGCTTCATACAACGCGATCGTTCCGTCGGGCGGGAGCATCTTCTTCGGATTCAACGCGGCATGGTCGGGGAGCCATCCGGCGCCCACAGGGTTTAGCCTCAACGGCCAGTCATGCGACGGAAGCGGCGGAACCAACCCAACGATCCAGACCAGCGTGACGACGCTCGGCGTCAACGAAGGCGGTTCGGCGCAGTTTGGAGTGAGGTTGTCGGCGGCCCCCACAAGCAACGTCACGGTGAATGTCGCGCGGCTCTCGGGCGACGCAGATCTGACGGTGAGCGGCGGAGCCACGTTGACTTTCACGCCGACAAATTTCGGGACATTCCAGAATGTCACGATCAGCGCCGCGGAAGACGCTGATTCGACGAACGGCTCGGCGGTCTTTCGAGCTTCCGCGACGGGACTTGCGAATGCGGATGTCACCGCGAATGAAGTAGACAATGATTCCGGGGTGATCGCGATCCAAACCAGCGTCTCGACTTTGAGCGTCAATGAGGGCGCCAGCGCGCAATTCGGAGTGAGATTGTCGGCCGCGCCGGCGAGCAACGTCACGGTGAACGTCGCGCGGCTGTCGGGCGACACAGATCTGACAGTAAGCGCCGGCGCGACATTGACGTTCACGCCGGCCAACTTCGCCACATTCCAGAACGTCACGATCAGCGCGGCCGAAGACGGCGATATGGCGAATGACACAGCGGTCATTCGAGCCTCTGGAACCAATTTGACGAGCGCCGATGTCGCTGTGACGGGGATTGACAACGATGTTCCAATTTCGATCCTCACCAGCCTGGTTAGGACCCTGCCGATCGTCGAGAACAGCTCAGCGCAATTCGGTGTGAGACTGGCTTCGGCGCCGCCGGCCAACGTTACGGTGACCGTGACGCGGTCATCGGGGGACGCCGATTTGACGATCACCGGCGGCGCGACATTGACGTTCACGCCGGCCAACTTCGCCACATTCCAGACGGTGACCATCAGCGCGGCTGAAGACGCCGATATCACCAACGGGACGGCGATGTTTCGAGCCTCAGGGACGGGACTTACGAATGCGTTTGCCGATATAAGCGAATTTGACAATGACGGGCTTCCGTTACCGCAGCGGACATACGTGGCAACGCTCAATGGCGCGTCAGAAGTTCCGCCGGAAATAACTTCCGCGACAGGTTCTTCGACCGTCACCCTCTCTCCCGACGAAACTTCAGCGCTGGTCTCTTTGAGCTTTGCGAATCTGAGCAGCCCGCAGACGGCGGCCCATATTCATGGACCGGCCGAGCCGGGTAACAACGCTCCTGGAACACTCCTGGATCTGGATCAACCTCTGGGCCAGGTGTCGAATCTGCTGTGGGTTTTCGCGCCGGTCGGCGGCCTGTCGGTTCAGGATCAGGTCAATGCTCTGAAGACCGGACGCCTCTACGCCAATGTCCACACGGCGAATTTCCCGAGCGGCGAGATTCGGGGCTGGCTCTTTGTGGTTGACGACGGAAGTGAGGGCACGCCTGACGAAGGCAGCGGCGAGTTTGCCGACGCGGCTCGCCTCCTTGAACAGGCGACCTTCGGGCCTACAGTCGCGGAAGCCAATCGCGTCCTGCAGATCGGCTTCGATGAATGGATCGACGAACAGCTCAATATGCCCAACATCACGGGTTACAACAACCTCGTACAATTGCAGCAGGGGCAGTTCGTCAGTTATCCGGTGAAACTCCAGTTCTTCAGAAACGCGATGACGGCTCCTGACCAGTTGCGGCAGCGCGTGGCCTGGGCGCTGAGCCAGATCGTCGTCGCCGCCGACATCGGGAATCAGGACGGGACGGGCAATCCGACGGCGATGGTCTCCCAGTACCACGACATTCTGCTGCGCAACGCCTTCGGCAACTATCGAACCCTGCTCCGTGAGATGTCCGTCAGTCCGATCATGGGAACCTATCTCACGTTGGTGAATAGCAAGAGAGCCGATGCGGCCACGAATACACAGCCGGACGAGAACTACATCCGCGAACTGTGGCAACTCTTCACCGTCGGCACATTCAGGCTGAACCCGGACGGCAGCGTACAGCTGGACAGCCAGGGGCGGCCGCTGGAGACATACACCATCGCGACAATTCAGGAAGGCGCGCGGGCGCTGACCGGCTGGAACTACGCGCCGGCGCAAGGCCAGCCGAACCTGGGCGATAACAATCCGCTCAACCCGTTCGCGCCGATGATTCCGAACGCCGCCAATCACGACACCGGTTCCAAGACGCTGCTCAACGGCCAGGTGATACCGGCCGGGCAGACAGTGACGCAGGATCTCGATTCCGTGATTGACAACGTCTTCAACCACCCGAACGTCGGGCCGTTCATCGGACGCCAGCTTATACAGCATCTGGTGACCAGCAACCCGAGCCCCGCCTACGTCGCGCGCATCACCGCCGTCTTCAACAACAACGGCCAGGGGGTGCGAGGCGATTTGCGGGCGGTCGTCAGGGCGATCCTGCTGGACCCGGAGGCGCGCGGCAATTCCAAGAGCGCTCCGATTTACGGCAAATTGCGCGAACCGGCGCTCTTCCTCACTCACATCTTCCGCGCCCTCAACTGCGCGGGAGGCATGTGGGGCATTCCGCAACGCAGCCGGACCATGGGCCAGGATATATTTTCACCGCCCTCCGTCTTCAGCTATTACCAGCCCGATTTCAGAATCATCGTCAACGGGCAACCGGTCGTCGCCCCGCCGGCGCAACTGCTGACGACATCGACGATCATCCAGCGCATGAACCTGCTCAATGACTTTCTTTTCTCCCCTCCGATTCAACCTGGCGGCGATCCGAATCCAACGGGCAGTCCCACTACGTCGGTGGTCTTTGATTTCGCGCCCTGGGACCAGCTTGCTCCCAACCCGGCCCAACTCGTCGACCGGCTCAATGAGGCGCTGATGCATAACTCGATGTCCGCCCAGATGCGCCAGAGAGTGATTGACGCGGTGACCAGCATTCAGAACAACAACCGTATGCGCGTGCAGACGGCCATCTACATCATTGCATCGTCGATGCAGTATCAGGTGCAACGCTAAAGGAGGAAACATGTCATTCACACGAAGAGAATTTCTCAAATGCTGCAGCCGCGGGATGAGCGCGGCCACGATGCTCACCGCCCTGAGTTACGCCGCGCGGGAAAACGCATACGCTCAGACCGGGGATTACAAAGCGCTGGTCTGCCTCTTCCTCGAAGGCGGAAATGACGGATGGAACACTGTGGTCCCGCTCACTCAAGCCGCGTACAACACTTACGCCGCGACCCGGACCGGATTGGCTCTGCCGCAGGGGAGTCTGTTGCCCATCAGCGCGCCGGGGCAGGGAAATTTCGGATTTCATCCGAGCCTGACCGGCATCCGCAATCTGTGGAATCAGGGTCACGTGGCCCTCGTCTGCAATGTGGGCAATCTGATCGAGCCAGTGACCGCGGCGCAGGTCCTGGCCAATCCGGAGCGCGCTCCTTCAGGTCTCTTCGACCATTTTCAGCAGCAGGTTTTCTCGCAGAATCTGCTCAACGAGAACGTTCGGGGGTGGGGTAACAGCCTGGGCAGCAATTTCCCGCTCTTCAACACCGGGCCGCTCATCCCCATGTTAATGACCATGGTCAACAATACCCCATGGCTCAAAGGCCCGGCGCAGACCATCACTCTACAGCCCAACCTTCAATTGGGAATCACCGGGCTGCCTCCGACCGGCGCGCTGCCTCTTCGCTTTGACACGCTGAAACAGGTGGCCTCACTTCCTGAGACCTCAATTCAGGTCAACACATTCAACGGACGCGTATCGCGGGCCATAGATGATTCGCGTGTGGTCGGCAGCGTCTTCTCCAGCCAGCCGTTCACCACGCAGTTTCCAAACACGACCGTCGGCCAGCAATTGCGACAGATCGCCATCGCCATCGCGGCGCGCAGCGCGCTCGGGCATGACCGGCGACAGCTCTTCTACGCGCAGGTGGGCGGCAACGCGTACGACACTCACGGCGCGCAATTGACGACGCAGGCCAACCTGCTTAGCCAGTTGGACGCGGCGATGAGCGCCTTTTACGCGACGACGGTTGAACTGGGAGTGGCGACTCAGGTCACGACTTTCACTTTCAGCGAGTTCGGTCGCACGATGCGCATCAACGGCGACGGCTCCGATCATGGATGGAGCAATCACTATCTGGTCATGGGCGGCTCTGTGCTGGGCGGCCAATTTTACGGGACATATCCTCCGGTACAGGTCGGCACTCCGCTCGATTACCCGCTGTTCAGCGTCGCGGGCAATTTCCGCGGCTCCAATGTCCCCGAGATCTCAATGGACCAATACGGCAATACGCTGGCCCAGTGGTTCGGTCTCAGTGACGCCGCCGCCGATGACGTCTTTCCAAATCTTAATCGCTTCCCGACGCGAAGCGTTGGGTTTCTCGGATAGACAAGGCTCCTGGGAGCGCAGGCAAGGATGCCTGCGCTCCCAGGCTTTTCCAAGGAGCTTTCATGTCGCGTTGCGACGCCCGGAAACAATGAAAAGTTCGTAGTCCCGCCTTCAGGCGGAATAGTTTGGATTCACGGAATTGATCTTTACCCC
>DASUFM010000336.1:0-3588 GCA_036274535.1 Blastocatellia bacterium | reverse complement strand
GAAATGTGGAGCAGCGCGAATCCGGTCGAGATTTCAAGCGCGGCCGACGAACTAAGGCCCGCGCCGATCGGCACGTCGCTCGAGATCAATAGATCGGCGCCGCGCAGGTCGAACTCCTCACGCCGCAAACATTCGGCCATGCCGTAGACGTATCCTCTCCAATTGGCCCAATCATAACCGCTCGAATATTCGCCGCCGATCTCGAACTCGATCCGCCCGCCCTCATTCGTCGACGCGGCTCTGATCGTCCTGTCGTCGCGAGGCGCGGCGGCGACGTAGGTACGCCGATCGATGGCCATCGGCAGCACGAAGCCGTCGTTGTAATCGGTGTGCTCGCCGATCAGATTGACGCGGCCGGGCGCCGAGAAGACGCGCGGCCGGGCGCCGTAAAGTTCAATGAATTGGGCGCGTATCGCGTCTACTGTGAGCATTTCAACAGTCCCTCGGTCTGTCGGGGCTGAAACCATTCCGCCACTATTTCGCGCATCTTCGCGCCCTCGAATCGCCCTTGCAGGCCCCCTTGCAAGCCCCCTTGCAAGCCCCCTTGCAAGCCATTGATAATTTCAAGGCGCGCGTGATCATTCCGCTCATAGACTCCGATCCAATAAGGGATATGCAAACTCGCTGCCAGTTCGATTTCCAGGTTCACGCGCCTCAGTTTGAAGAAGCCCTTCATGAAGATCGACCGCGTCATACTCTCCCGAACCAGTTTGTAAGCCTCTTCCTCTTTAATACGTTCCTCCGCGACCATCGCGGTATCGACAATCATGCGCCCTTCCTCCTGCGGCAGCCGGTCGAATTGTATCAGGTCGAGTTTGCCGGTCACCGCGTCGGCGGCGAGGAATGCGCCGGTCTGGTTCATTCGGAAGAATCGGTATGGGATGTAAAAATCCGTCACGATTCTCAGCCGCCCGTGTCGCAGTTCGTTGAGGCGGTCGCGAAATTTCGCGACCGCATCCGCGCGAGAGATATTCGATTTTATTGATGTGATTATCATGTGGAAGAATTAGCCACAGAGGCACGGAGCCACAGAGACGAAGAGACAGAGAAATAAAGCGCCGCTCCGCTCATACGATCTGTCCGTCCTGTTCTTTCCTTCTCTGTGTCTTTGTGTCTCTGTGGCGAATATTTAAGCGAAATATATCCATAGCGAAATGACCGTGGCGATCAGCAGCAGCGCTAAAGCCGTGTTGACGCGCTTCTGAAATGGCGACTCCGCCCCGGCCGGGACATCGATCACGCTCTTCGATTCGGCGCCGCTCATCGCGATCTTCTCTTTGACGGTCTGGAACGTCAGTCCGTTGACTTTCGAAGGTTCAGGCGCGGGAGTCAGCAGGCTGACGACGATCAGCGTCGCCACGCAGACGGCGAACATCAGCGCGGCGAAATGTAGAAAGTTTATTCCGACAAAAAATCCCAGAAAGCCTCCCTCGGGCGCCACGGCCTTATAATAAACTTCGAGAATGAACCTGGCGGCGCCCAGCGCGAATCCGAGCAGTAAAGAGACGATCGCGCCCTGGCCGTTGATCCGTTTCCAGAATACGCCCAGCAGAAAGACGGCTGCGATGGGGGGAGAGATGTAAGCCTGTACGCTTTGCAGATAGGTCCAGAGTTGTGAGCTGATCCGGCTCATAAACGGGATCCACAACAGGCTCAGCCCGACCATCACCACTGTCGCCATACGCCCGACATTGATCAGATGTCTGTCCGAGGCGCTCGGCTTGAATTTCTTATAAAAGTCCATCGTGAAGATGGTCGAACTGGAATTGAATACCGCGGCCTTGCTCGCCATCAACGCCGCCAGCATCGCCGCCACCATAACTCCCTGCAACCCCGCCGGCATCAGCCTGACGACCATTGTGGGGAAAGCGGAGTCGGAATTGACCTTCATCTCTTCAGGATAAAGCGCGTAAGCGATCATTCCCGGCCCGATCAGCATAAACACTGGCAGGATTTTCAGGAATCCGGCGACGACGGTTCCACCCTTCGCATTACCGACGTCTTTCGCCGCCAGGACGCGCTGCACGATTACCTGATCGGTGCACCAGTACCATATGCCCAGGATCGGCGCGCCGAAGAAAATTCCCGTCCAGGGGAATGTTTTGTCGGTCACAGGCTTCATCATGTGAAAGTAGTTTTCCGGGACGGCGGCGTGTAATCCTGACCAGCCGCCGACTCTGTCCAGACCGATGAATGTCAGGAGCAGAGCGCCGGCCACCAGGATTACCGTTTGGATCACTTCGGTATAAATCACCGCCGAGAGCCCTCCGGCGACGGTGTAAATTCCGGTCGCGATCACCAGCGCCAGCGAGCTTTTAACCATTCCCCAACCCAACACCGCTTTAAGCACAATCGCTCCGGCGAAGATCGAGACCGAAATCTTGGTGAACAGATAGGCGATCAGCGAGATGCCGGCGAGATAAGTTCGGCAGGCTCCGTTGTACCGCCTTTCCAAAAACTCCGGCATCGTGTAGACGTTTGACCGCAGATAGAACGGCACGAAGACCCAGCCTAAAACCAGCACGATCATCGATGCCAGCCACTCGTAATGCCCGGCGGCCATCCCCGAGGAGGCGCCCTGTCCCGCCAATCCGATGAAATGTTCGCTGCCGATGTTCGACGAAAACAGCGAAGCGCCGATGGCCCACCATGCCACGTCGCGGCTCGCCAGAAAATAATCCGTGGTCGTGCGCTCCTTGCGCGAGAAATACCAGCCGATGGCGAAAATCACCAGAAAGTACAGCGCCAGCACCGCGTAATCGATCGTTCCCAGGCGCATCCCGCCTGATTGCAGAAGCGGCAGAGGCATAATCATATTTTTCCTCGCAAGTCCTGTGGTTTTAGTTGATGGAGAAAGCGACCGGGTGAAACGCCGGGCGCGGAGTCGGGACTCGCGAAGTATAGCCGCGAGTCCCGAGACTGCAAATCATTCTATCGCCAGCTTCGGCTCGAAGCCTTCGGAAGAAACGAGACTTATCATCTCGTCCAGCAGACGCCGCGCGTATTCGTCCTTGCCGTAAGCCTCCGCCAGGCGAAACGTAGTGATGATTGCGCGTCCCGCGCCGCTGCGCCCGCCAATCATCAACGCCGCGTTCTTGTTGACCCAGCCCAGAAAGATTCCCGACATCACGTCGTCGTAATTTTCGGCCTTAACGCCCTCGATCACGAATTTCGGCGTTATCTGTTCGGCTTCGAAGCCGAGCAGTTTATCGAACGCGACGGCGCTGAAAGGAGCGCGATTCACGTTCGCCCAGTTGAAATTCGTCACCCAGTTGCCGTCATAGCCGGTCGCGCCGTCTCGGGGCGTGATCTTGAGCGCGCCGCCGGGCAGGGCGTCCTTGTCATTCGCCAGAACGATTACACGATGGCCTGAGCCTAATAAGGACTGGACCTGCTGATCGAGCTTGTCTGTGATGACCACCGATTGTTTGTCTGGAGATGAAACGACGTTGTAACCGGCGCTACGCAACGCTTCGGCCATTGTCTGGAGACCGCCGGCAAGGTGGATTGAAGCGCTCTGTTTCTTCGTTTCAGGATGGATGAAAAGCTCGATATAATTTTCCGCGATGAGATTGCCTTTACCGGATG
>DASUFM010000335.1:0-3993 GCA_036274535.1 Blastocatellia bacterium | reverse complement strand
TCGCTACGACAATCATTGGAGAAGGAGCATAAACGGTTCTGGCGCATATTTGATACCGCTGGCGAATTCAAAAATGAGGTCTTTTGGTGGGACACATTTAAATTGTCCCACTTATTAGTCGGAAAAGAAGTGGGACAATTTAAATGTGTCCCACCTACAATTCGCCAGCGGTATCAGGACTCGCCGCACTCCACATCGCGCTTATGGTTGCAGTTAATTTTCAAACACCATCAGGCGGAATAGTTTGAACCCACGGAATTGATCTTTACCTGAAGCTTCCGCCTGAAGGCGGAACTACGAACAGGTTTTCTGAGGGGCGCCTGCGCCGCGCCCTGTGGTGAAGATGAGGCATGCGAAAGTCGCGCTACTTTCTATTCGAGACCTTCCGTCTGGACGTTCTTGACGAACGCTTATGGGATCGCGAAAAGAGCGTTCGACTGGGTCACAAGGCGCTTGCAGTGCTTCGGCGGCTGCTGAGCCAGCCCGGCGAGTTGGTCACGAAAGACGACCTTATGACGGCGGCGTGGCCGGATACGGTGGTCTGCGAGGCTGTTCTGACAACAGCTATGAGGGAGCTCCGCCGGGCGCTCGGCGATCAGGCGCGTCTTCCTCGATTCATCGAAACCGTCCACGGCCGCGGCTATCGTTTCATCGCTTCCGTCACTGAAACCAGCGTCCCGGAGCTTCCGACAAACCCGGCGCCGCCGAGGATTCAATCCAGCGCCCTCTCACGCTTCCCAAGCCGGCGATTCGCCTACTCTGGCTGCCTGGTTGGGCGCGACGCTGAATGGGCGCAACTGCAGGAGTGGTATGCGACGGCGCTAAGGGGTGAACGCCGGATCGGGTTCATCGCGGGCGCCGCGGGCATCGGCAAGACGACCCTTGTGGAGGCGTTTGTTTCGGAAGTGGCGGCTCGCGGAAAGGCTCGGGTCAGCCATGGGCAATGCATCCGACATTACGGCGTCGGAGAGGCTTATCTGCCAATTCTGGAAGCGCTGGGGCGGCTCGGGCGTGACGGTGGCGCGCCCATAGTCGCCCTGCTGCGCGAATATGCGCCAAACTGGCTTAAACACCTGCCTTTGCTGACGCCTGGCGAAGAATTCGACGCCTTAACCTCCGTAACCTCGGAGAAGATGCTTAGAGAACTGGCTGACGCCCTTGAGATTCTCACGGAGCGCGACGCATTGATTCTCGTCCTGGAAGACCTTCACTGGTGTGACACGGCGACGCTCGAATTGCTCGCCTACATTTCCCGCCGCCGTGATCCGGCGCGCCTGCTGGTATTATGCGCCTATCGGCCGGTCGAGACATCGCTCAACAACCAACCTCTGCGAAGCCTGATAGCGGAACTCCGATCGCATCCACAATGTCCCGAGATTGCGATTGATTGTCTATCCGGTGAATCGGTCCAGGACTACGTTCTACAGCGGTGTGGCCCTATCCCACGGCTGAAGGAGATCACTGAAGCGCTACACCGCCGGACGGGAGGCCATCCGCTGTTTCTCAGCGCAATCGTGAGCGAGCTCATGCGGCGGAAGATCCCTAAGAGCGCCGATGAACCAGAATTCGTGGACGCTCCTCTCCAGGCAATCGCAAACGTGATTCCGGCAAGCGTACATCAGTTTATCGAACACCGATTCGAAGAGTTGTCATCTGATGAGCAGGCCATTCTTGAGGCGGCGAGCGTGGCCGGCCATTCGTTCTCCGCCGCCGCCGTAGTCGCGGCCACATTCTTGCCGGAAGAGAAGATCGAGGCGCGTTGCGCCGCATGGGCGCGCGAAGGTCAGTTTCTCGCCGCCGAAGGCCTGGAGTCGTGGCCGGATGGGACGCTTGCCGCGCGTTATGGCTTCCGCCATGACCTCTTTCAGGAAGTGGCGTATGCGCGCATCTCTCCGGAGCGGCGCGCTCATTTTCACCGGCAAATCGGAACTCGCCTGGAAAAGGCCTACGGGAAGCGAGCAGCCACGGTCGCAGCCGAACTCGCCATGCATTTCGATCGAGGCCGCAATCCTCAAACAGCCGGCTTGTATCTGGCGCAGGCCGCTCGAAACGCCCTTCAGCGTTCGGCGTATTCGGAAGCGGGCAGACATCTCACACGCGGACAGGAGCTCCTTGAGGCGATCCCCGAGGGCCTCGAGCGGCTACGCATGGAACTCGCGTTGTCTCTGCTGCTCGGCCACACACTGCAAAAAACCAGTGGATGGGCCGTCGAAGATGTTGAACGCCTTTACGAGCGCGCCCGCGAGCTTTCAGAGGAGATTACGGATACAGCCAGTCTTCTCGAGGCGTTATGGGGATTGATCGGGGTGAATTATGTGCGAGCCGAGTTCCGAAAGACGCAATCACTTGCCAGAGACGTGCTCGCCATCGCCGAGAAGCGGCGGGATCCTATCTACCGCGTCCTGGGCCACATGGAGTTGGGCGGACTCGCTTTCGCTTTTGGAGAACCTGTTTCCGCCACAGAACACTTTCAAAAGGCCGACGCCATATACAAGCCGAATCAGAGTCGATCCCACGTCGGATGCTTCGGAGCCGACCTGGGGCTATTTTCCAGGAGTTGGGCAACCCATTTTCTATGGCAGAAAGGCTACCCGGATCAGGCTCGCGCAAGCGCCGAAGAAACCCTGAATCTGGCCCGAAAACTCGCCCACCCCTTCACTCAAACCATCACGCTGGCATACGCCGCAATGCTGAATCAGCTTAGGCGGGACGTTGAGGAAACTGGCCGGCTTGCTGAAGCGACGATCGCCTATTCGACCGAGCACGGATTTTCATACTATCTGGCATGGGCCAAAGCGCTGCAGGGCTGGACCCGCGCCGCGCTAGGCGACCACGAGCGTGGACTGGCCGGGATCAGTGGCGGCATCGAGGCGCTGCAAAGTACGGCCGGCGCTCGGTTGCCCTACTATCGCGCCCTGTTGGCGGAAGCTTATGGATGGGCCGGCCGGATCGACCAGGCTTTGAAAGCGCTCGACGACGCGTTCGCCGATGTCGGGAAGACGGGAGAGCGCTGGTGGGAAGCCGAGCTTTATCGGCTTCGCGGGGAATTGTTTCGGTCGGAGGCGATAAATCGGCGCAACACGGCTGAGGATTGTTTCCGCACGGCGATTGAAGTGGCGCGCGGCCAACAGGCGAAGTCAATTGAGCTACGGGCGGCGGTCAGTCTCTGTCGATTGTGGCGCGACGAAGGCAAACGGACCCAGGCGCGCCAGTTGCTGGCGGAAGTCCATGACTGGTTTACCGAGGGCTTCGATACGCCGGACTTGAGAGATGCGAGGTCACTTCTGGAGGAATTGACGTTTTAAAAATATGCTGGGAGAAAACATCAAACTGCTTTTCAAGCTCTATTATCGCCCTGTCTCCGCAATGAGCGACATCATTGACAGAGGCGACTGGCTCTTCGGGGCCGCGCTGGTCACAGCGACCGCGTTCCTGCTGGCTTTCACGGTGACCAACCGCATATACCAGACTTACGAGTCCGCCCCCATCACGCCGGAAGAACGCCTGGCGGCGCGGAATCCGCCGCCGCCACAGGAGGTTTCGCCGTCCGATCAGACACAGGCTGAGCCGGACGAAGAAATCGAGGAAGATGTGGAACAGGTCATCCCGCAAAACAGACGGCTGCCGTTGCCTGTCATCGGGAATGCAGGCTGGCGGCTGGTGTCGTTCAATCCGACCAGCCTGTTCGCCATCGCGCTCTCACTGGCCGCGCTGTATGTCCCGGCATCGATCCTGGCGTTGACGCTGATTTCAAGGAGCGGCAGCTTCGGCGTCGCCTTTCGGCGCGATTACGGCTCTCTGTTGATCTGCGTTTATATGGCCTGGGCGGCGTCTCATCTGCCGTTCGCGCTGGCGGGCTTCGCGCTGGATCGGCTGAACCTCGGGGCGCAGGGCGCGCTGATCCTGTGGCTGCTGGGAAGCTTATTTTTTGGCTTGTTGATGATTTTCGCGCTGCGCATGGTTTGCGGCGCCAGCTTCAAACATGCGATGGTT
>DASUFM010000334.1:0-5190 GCA_036274535.1 Blastocatellia bacterium | reverse complement strand
ACTTCTGGGTCGGACTCGACCTGCGGGTTCTGGCGTTCAATCTACTGGTGGGCGCCGGGGCCGGAATCGCTTTCGGTATCTTCCCTGCGCTGCAGGTCGTAAAACAGAGCGTCAACAACACATTGAAAGAAGGACATGGCGGCGTGGCTATCCGGTTCCGTTCCCCACGAGGACTGAGTGCGCGCGGCGCGCTGGTCGTGGCGCAACTCGCATTGTCGCTCACGCTGCTGGCTGGCGCCGGGCTGGCGATCAAAAGCTTCTGGAATTTGCTCTCGGTCAAACTCGGCTTCGATCCGCAAGACGTCATTACGATGTCGCTTGGGACCCGGAGGCAGGAACAGGATTTCTATCAGGAGTTGCTCGAACGAGCGCAGCGCCTGCCCGGCGTCGAGTCCGCATCGCTCGCCGGAGCGACCCCGTTGAATGACGGCAATCGCGGCCGGATTGAGGTTGAGGGACGCGCTCGCGAAGAGGCCGCTCAATCGCTGTGTCTCTTTAACGTCGTCACTCCAGATTATTTCAAAACCTTTCGCATCGCCGTCTTGCAAGGCAGAGTTTTCAACGAACATGATCGCCCAGGCTCGCCGCGCGTCGCCGTAATCAGCCGCGCGACAGCCCGGCAGTTCTGGCGGGACGAAAACCCGCTGGGCCGGCGCATCAACACGCCATGGAGAACTCGGTATGAGACCGACGAGCAATGGATCGAAATAGCCGGCGTTGTGGACGATGTGAAATATAGCAGGCCCGAAGAGGGGTTCGAGCCTGTGATCTACCTGCCACAATCACAACCGACGCTGTCTGCTGATCAACTAGCTCTACGCGTCTCCGGCGATCCGGCCCCGGTCATTGCCGCTGTTCGCAAAGAGGTTTTTGCGCTCGATAAGACCGTACCCATTTATGACGTAACCTCAATGAGCGAGAGAATCGCCAAAGTCGTCTCGCGCTATCGCTTCAGCGCATGGTTGATGGGCGCTTTCGCCGCGATGGCGATGTTCCTGGCGGCGATCGGAATATACGGGGTTGTAAGCTACGCCGCTTCAGCCAGAACGCATGAGATCGGAGTACGCATCGCGCTCGGCGCGCAAACTCGTGACATCGCGCGCCTGATTATCTCGGACGGAATCACTCTGATCGTAGTTGGAATCTCATCTGGGCTAATCGCGGCTTTCACCGCCACGCGAGTTCTCAAGAGCCAGCTTTACGGAGTCGAGACGAACGATCCGTTGACTTTTATCGCGATCTCGCTGGCGCTGATGGCCGTTGCGCTAACGGCTTGTTATATCCCGGCGATGCGGGCGACGAAAGTGGATCCATTGATAGCGATTCGGGCTGAATGATACGGGGCATAAAAGGTGGACAGAAATGTTGAACAAACTGAAGGAGCGCCTACGCGCGCTGCTGCGCAAATCAGAGGCGGAGCATGAACTGGATGAGGAATTGCGCTATCACATCGAACAACAAACTGAGCAGAACATCCGCCTGGGAATGAGTTCGGAAGAGGCGCGCTATGCGGCTCAGAAGGCTTTCGGCGGAGTGGAGCAGGCTAAGGAGCGAAGCCGCGACGCTCGTGGTGTCAGGCGCCTTGAGGATTTGCGGCATGACCTGCGCTACGGCATACGCTCCCTTTTGCGAAACCCGGCCTTCTCAATCACTGCCATCGGCATCCTGGCGATAGGGATAGGCGCGAATACCGCGATTTTCTCAGTCATCCATGCCGTCATACTGCGGCCGTTACCGTACGCCGAGTCGGAGCGATTGGTGATGATCGAGGAGGATTGGCCCGCCAAGGGCATCCAGGATATCGAGGCTTCGCTGCCCGATTTTCTCGAATGGCGAAATCGCAACACGGTCTTCGATCAACTCGAAGCCTTCTCTACCGGAAGATACGACATCTCAAGCGGCTCGAGCGATCCCCATCCCGAAAGAGTCGCAGGCGTGCAGGTATCGGCGGAATTATTTCCTTTCCTTGGAGTCGTTCCCGTTCAGGGGCGAAGATTCCTCGGCGAAGAGCAGCAATTCGGCAGGCATCGAGTGGCGATCCTAAGCGACTCGCTCTGGCGGCGACGCTTCGGCGAACGGACCAGACTCGCTGGCCAATCGATAAAAATCAATGGCGAGATCTTCAGTATCGTCGGCGTCATGCCTGATGGATTCGATTTCCCAGAGCGAGAAACGCAGATCTGGCTCCCTCTGTCATTGCCTGTCGGCCACAGGAACAATACTCGGGAGGAAAACTGGCTTGGAGTAATCGCCCGACTGAAACCGGGGATAACGATCGGGCAGGCGCAGGCCGAGATGGACTTGATTCGCAGCCAGCTCCCACCGGGGTTATTTGATGGGACTGCGGAGTTTCGCGAGCGCGTCGTGTCGCTCTCAGAACATGTAGTAGGTAAGGAGTTGACCACGATCTTGCTTGTTTTGTTCGGAGCCGTCGGCTTCGTATTGCTCATCGCCTGCGCGAATACGACGAACCTGATGCTGGCGAGGGCGGCGTCGCGCCGGAAAGAGATGGCGATCAGAATCGCGCTTGGCGCGCAGCGAGGGCGAATCATCCGCCAGGCGCTTACCGAAAGCCTGTTAATAGGCGCAACCGGCGGGATTCTTGGGTTATCTATCGCAATCGCCGGATCCGGCGCGCTCCAGAGATTAGGGACGGAGTTGCCGCGATTCGCCGATGTGAAGATCGATGGTCGCGTTCTGATTTTCACCATTGGACTATCTTTCGTGACTAGTCTGCTCGCCGGGCTGGCGCCTGCCTGGCAATCGACGAAGACCGACATGCAGAAATCTCTCAAAGACGGCGCCCGGACCGCTTCCGGAAGCGCGAGCGGCAGGCGGCTGCGCAGCGCGCTCGTTGTCGCGGAGATCGCGTTATCGCTCATCCTGCTGATTTGCGCCGGGCTGATGATCAACAGCCTGCTGCGATTAGAGCGAGTCGATCCGGGATTCAAAACTGATCGTCTCTTATCGATGCGGATCAGCCTGCCGCCGAGGCTGTATCCGGACAATCGGGCGACTGCGATTGTCGATTTCTTCAAACAGTTGGAGGATCGAGTCAATTTGATCCCCGGCGTCGAGATGGCCGGCTATACGACGAATCTTCCACTAACGAGAGCCGGATGGATGCGCTGTCTCATCATAGAAGGCCATCCTCTTCCGAGAGGCCCTGCAGAAACACCGATGGTTGATTATCGCCAGATAAGCGCGCGCTATTTTGAGACGCTTGGGATTCGCATGGTGAAAGGGCGCGCCCTCAACGAAGGAGATACCCGAAAGACACAGCCTGTCGCCGTGGTCAATGAGTCATTCGCCAGACAGTTCTTTCCTGATGAAGAGCCCATCGGCAAGCAATTCTCCCTCGTAGAACCGGATAATTTATCGAAGCGCATCACGCGCTGGACGATCGTGGGCGTCGCCAAAGACATCAGGTATGAGGAGATCATCAGCAAGGCCAAGCCCGAACTCTTCTCTTTACTCGAACAGAGCCTGGACAAAGCGGATGATGGCCCTGAATCCAGGATGTTCTTCATCGTTCGCGCCGCCGGCGATCCGACCGCTCTTGCAGCCGCGGTTCGCCGTGAAGTCCAGTCGCTGGACAGAGAGATTCCCGTCGAACAGGTCGCTACCATGGATCGCCTGCTGGCCGATTCGCTGCTGCGACAACGACTCATCACCATGTTGCTGTTCATCTTTTCGTTGATCGCCCTGATGCTGGCCGCCGCCGGCATCTACAGCGTGATGTCCTATTCGGCGACTCAACGCGCTCATGAGATTGGTATCCGGATGGCGCTGGGAGCCCGGAGAATAGACGCATTGAAACTGATTATCGGCCAGGGAATGAGATTGGCATCGATCGGCATAGTGATCGGTCTGATGAGTTCTCTGGCTTTGACGCGGTTTATCAAGACTTTGTTGTTCGAGGTGAAGGCGAGCGATCCTCTGACATATGCCGCGATCGCATTGTTGATCGTTGTTGTGTCGATGCTCGCGTGTTACCTGCCCGCGCGGCGGGCATCGAAAGTCGATCCTCTGGCGCTTCTGAAATACGAGTAAAGCGCTGAAAAAGGAGCGAGGAAAACGAATGCTGAGCAAATTGAGAACTGCATTGTGGGCGTTGTTTCGAAGGTCGGAAGTCGAACGTGAACTGGATGAAGAGTTGCGGTATCACATTGAGCGGCAGACCGAGCAGAACATTCGGATCGGGATGAATCCGGAAGAGGCTCGATTCGCGGCTCGCAAGGCTTTCGGCGGGGTTGAGCAGGCGAAGGAGCGAAGCCGCGACGCTCGCGCCGTGCGATGGATTGAAGAGTTGTGGCAAGACCTGCGCTACGGCGCGCGGATATTGATGAAGAATCCCGGTTTCACTTTGATCGCCGTCATCACGCTGGCGCTCGGTATCGGCGCGAACACGGCGATCTTCAGTATCGTCAAGACAGTTCTGATCCGGCCGTTGCCTTTTGATCAACCTGACCGCCTTGCGCAGCCGCGTTACCGTATACAGGCGCGTCTTGGGCAGGGAGATTGGCAAAGCTGGATAGACCGCCGCGACCTGGTTGACTGGCGTGCGCGCAGTCACAGTTTCGAACGCATCGGCGGCTACCGTACCAACGCCGCTCTCTTTCTTCCCGGAGAGGGAACGCCGGAGGTCATCAAAGGCGTCAGCGTCACACCTGATGTATTGCCTGCGCTAGGCGTACAACCCGCGCTCGGGCGGTTATTCCTGGCGGAAGAAAGCAAACCAAGCGGCGGGCGCCCGATCATTCTTAGCGATGATCTGTGGCGGCGGCGCTTCGGCGCCGATCCCGGGACCATTGGACAGACGATTCGCGCCATTGGCGCAATTTACGTCGTTGTGGGAGTGATGCCGCCCGGCTTCGATTTCCCGCTCAAGCAGCGACTGGACGTAGTCCGGGGCGCCTCCAAACATGCGGGCTTCTGGATGCTGTCGGATGATGATCTGAACGGAGAGAGCCGGGACGATCGCGGTTATTTCACGTTACTGCAACTCAAACCCGGCGTCAGCGCTGAACAGGGACAGGCGGAATTGGAGACGCTCTTCGCAGGCCGCGCTCATGCCAATCCACAGACTGATGACAGCGGCATAATCGGCGTCAGGATGGTCTCGTTGAAAGATCAAACGATCGGTTCGGCGCGCTCGGCGCTGCTGATTTTACTCGGCGCCGTCGGCAT
>DASUFM010000333.1:0-3436 GCA_036274535.1 Blastocatellia bacterium | reverse complement strand
TCCATTTGCCGGGAATCAAATTCGCGGTCAATTTATCTTTCGGAAATCCTTCGAGCGCGCTGATGACTTCATCATAGCCGGCGGCGTATTTGGCGATCAGTTCATTTCTCTCATTTTTGGTCATTGATTCACCTCGTGTAATGATCTACCCCAAGAAAATGCAGCGACACATAAGGCTCATCTCCGACCACCCAGCTATCGTGGGGAACAGGCGGGATGTAGAAAATGTCTCCGGGCGACATTTCAACCACTGTTCCATCGTTCATAGCGGCGACCGCGCGGCCTGAGACGACCATCCCCACGTGCTCGACGTCGCAAAGCGGCGCGCCCGCGATGGGAGCGACATGTTCGGACCATTTCCAGCCTGGTTCGTAACTCGCGCGCCCGATGGTCATCCCGCCGATTCTGATGATATCGAATCGCCCTTTCTCAAATGTGCGGGTTTCGTCCGGATTTTCAAAGCGCTTCAGAACCGCCTCTAACAATTCTTCCTCCTTTCCGAACGCGCGCGCGGTTAAGCGATTCGACCAGCGCGTCCACGTCCGCAGCCTCCGTGCGATGATTCGTGACGGACGCCCGAAGAACGGTTCTGCCGTCGTCGCCGATGCGCGCTATTGAAAGCCAGGCCTCGCCGGAAGTGACAATGGATCTGCAGACGGCTTCGAGGTATTCGGCCGTCGCGCCTTCCCACAGCGCGCCGTCAACGAAACAGACGACGGGCAGCGGCGTGCGATTGACTACGTCCCAGCCCGAATCCCGCAACCCCCGTCGCAAGCGATCGCCCATCGCGGTTTGATGTCGAATCGCTTCGGCGTATCCTTCCCAGCCGGCGACCAGCAACGACATAAAAACCTTCAGCCCGATGAAGCGCCGCGACCACTGAATCGAATGCGTGAACGGGTCAACGACTTCAAGCCCCGCCGCGTCGCGCGGCATATAGCTCGCCGTCACGCTGAATGTTCGACGGAGAATGTCGGGATGGCGGGTCAGATAAAGCCCCGCGCCCATCGGCGCGGAGAGCCATTTGTGCGCGTCGAAAGTGATCGAATCGGCCCTCTCGATTCCGTCCAGCGCCTCGCGCAGTTCAGGAACTAAAGCCGCAGCGCCTCCCCAGGCGGCGTCGACGTGAAGCCAGGCCCCTTCACGCGAGGCGACTTCGGCCAATTCGCCGATTGGATCGATAACTCCGGCGTTGGTCGTTCCCGCGGTCGCAACGATCATTAACGGCCTGAAACCTTCAGCTCTGTCCCGCGCGACGCGATCGGCCAACGCGCCAGCGTCCATCCGCAGATCGTCGCCCACCGGAATCTCACGCACGGCGGCCGCGCCTAGTCCGCTCGCCCGAGCCGCCTTCAAAAAAGAATGATGGCCTTGCGATGAAATATAGAGGACGGGCTGGGCCGCCAGCGCGCGCAACCCGTGTTCCTTGAATTCGGGAAACGCGTCCGCCAGCGCGGTCAGCAGCGCCGTGTGGTTCGCTTCTGAACCGCCGGACGCGAAGACGCCGTCGGCGCCTGAAGGGTCGTAGCCGAACTTTTGTCCGAACGCTCGAACAAGGAGCCGTTCGACTTCCACCGCGAAAGGGCTGTGGCCCCACGCGGCGAGTTGCGGGTTGAAGGCCGCCACCAGCATGTCGGCGGCGATCCCCATCGTCGTCGAGGCCGGGTTGGAAAGCCCGAAATAACGCGGGTGCCTGCTGTGAGCCTGAAACCTCCACATCGCGTCGGCGACGTAATCCAGCGCCTCGACCGCGCCCGCCGGCCGGGTGAAATCGCGCATGGCGAGTTCCCCCCGGATCTTCTCGATGTCGAGTTCGGGAAAAACTCGCGCCGTCTCTACGTTAGTCAGGTAATTCTCGATGACTTCGGTCAAACGCCGCCACAGATCTGCGCGCGTCTGCTCATTCAACATCAAACCTCTTTCGATCATTATTCCCTTCTATCGTAAGCCCTTCGGAATATTCGATTGAGTAACGAGCCGCTTTTCTACCACGACACGCCGCAACCGTCTGGCGGTTTTCGGACGCCCGAATGAATTTGGATGAATTCAAGTCGGGCAATTTTCCATCGAGCTTTCGACCAGTTCGGCCCTCTCTTCCACCAGGCCGACCTTCTCCTCCACAATCGGTTCCGAACTTTGCGAAGTGATCAGGACGACTGAGCCGACGATCACACCCGCTCCGAGCAGCATTCGTCCGGTGAAGGATTCGCCCGCGAAGGCCCAGCCCAGCGCCACCGCGATCACCGGGTTGACGTAAGCGTATGTGGCGACAATCGCCGGCCGCGCGTTTTTGAGCAGCCAACTGTAAGCCGTAAAAGCGATCAGCGAACCGAACGTCAATAAATATAGAAGCGCGAGGACCGAATTGAGCGAAACCCGGCTAATCTCAAAACCGGTCAATTCACCGGACAAGGTTCCGGCTAAAATAAGCGAAGAACCGCCGGCCAGCATTTGCATTCCGGAAGCCAGGATCGGCGATTTGGGAACCGGGGCGCGCACTCCATAAATTGACCCCGCCGCCCAGGATAAGGCCGCCGCAATAATGAGAATCATGCCGAAATGCTGCCCTGAAGGCTGGACTCCATTTCCAGTCACGCCGGCGCCGCCAATCAACAAATAAACTCCCGCGAAGCCGATCAGGAGGCCGAGCGCGACCTTCCAATCCGGACGCGTCCCCTTCAACCAGAACCAGCTCAAAAGCACGACCCAGAACGGTTCAGTGGCCACAAGCAAAGCCGCAAGGCTTGAAGTGAGGTGATGTTCGGCCAGAACCACCCCGCCGGTCCCACCTAAAAACAGAAGTACCCCGACTACGGAAGTCGCCCGCCATTGCGTGAAAGACGGCCGCTCATAGTCTTTGGAACACCTCCCGATAATGAAGAGCGTCGCGCCCGCCAGTAAAAACCGCGTCCCGGTGCTGATCAATGACGGCAGGGTTTCAATTACGTATTTGATCGCCAGGTATGTTGAGCCCCAGAGGATGTAAATCGCGGCAAAAGCCGCAATCAATAAAAAGACTTTTCGTTTCGGATCAATTTTTGTATTCACTATCCTTTGCAATTCACCTTCCCCCTAGATGGATGCTCCATCCATAACGCGCTAGCGTTAAGATGGAGTACTTGACTTCTCCTGATTGATTCCGTTCGTTGTTCGCGCCTGCCTGGAATATAACTTGACGTACGCCGGCGGGATGATCCCCGCCGACAGCTGCGGATCGTCAACCGGCGATCCGGCTGTGATTCGCAGCGGCAATTCGCCCGCCCACACGGGGATCGCCATGTCTTCTTCGTCGTCTTTAGGCGGACCCGTGCGGATTTTCGCGGAGACTTCGAGGAGCGGCAGAGCCAGCACGGTAGTCCCCTTCAACTCCTGTTCGTTCGGCTCCCGCACGTCATCCCAGCGACCCGGGATGACGTGTTCCGTGAACGCCCTGAGC
>DASUFM010000332.1:0-7068 GCA_036274535.1 Blastocatellia bacterium | reverse complement strand
CGTATCGCCGGAAGCTGGAAGACGCAGGCTTGTTGCCCGATGTGGCCACACGCATCGCGCGGTTCAAGCGATTCCTGATAGCGGCGCTGGCGCTGATCGTCGCCGGCGCAATCAAAATCCAGATCGGGCTCAGTCTCAATAAACCTGTGGGCTTCCTTCTTATCCTGATGATTGCCGCGATAGTTATCGCCGCAGTTTGCTCCTTCCCGCGTTTGACCGTTCGCGGCAAGGCGACGCTCGCGGACGTCACGAATCTGTACTCAGGGTTGAGGAGACAGGTCAATTCATTCAGGCCTGGCGGCGGCTCCGCGGAATTGGCGATGCTGGTCGCGGTTTTCGGCGTCGGCGCGCTCGCCGCGACGCCGTTCGGATACGCGCAAACTCTCTTTCCCCAGACGTCGAGCGGATCATCCTGCGGATCATCTTGCGGATCATCCGGTGGGTCATCCTGCGGCTCTTCAGATGGGGGAGGCGGATGCGGCGGAGGCGGCGGCTGTGGGGGCTGCGGATCGTCATGAATTGCGCGAAAGCCGGAAAAAGACCGATTAAAGACCGTGTCGGGCTGGGATGGCGACGCGAACTGGCCCTGGGCATTTTGTCGAATCTCGACCGAATAGATGTTGTGGAAGTGATCGCCGACGACTTCTTCGACGCGCCGCGTAAAGTACGCCGCGCGCTGTGGGCGTTGGCGGCGCAAACGACGGTGGTATTGCACGGCGTCAGTCTGGGCCTGGCTTCATCTGTTCCGGTCGACGCGAAGCTCCTGGAAAAGACTGCAAGACTGTGTGGAGAACTGGAGCCGGAGTACTGGTCGGAGCATCTGGCTTTCGTGCGCGGCGGGGGAATTGAAATCGGTCATCTCACGGCGCCTCCGCGAACGGACGCCACGATAGAGGGCGCGGCGGCGAATCTGGAACGCGCGCGCGCCGTGGTAGGCGCGGCGCCTCTGGTCGAAAACATCGCTACGCTGATTGATCCGCCTGGCAGCGATTACGACGAGATTGACTGGATCAACAGGATAATTGATTCATCGCCGAGCGACCTCCTGCTGGATCTGCATAACCTTCATGCGAACGCGACGAACTTCGATTACGACGCGATGGAGTTTTTAAAGCGGCTGCCGGCGGAGAGAGTGACCGCGGCGCATCTGGCCGGTGGAAAGTGGGTGGAAGCGCTGGGCGAACGGCGACTGCTGGACGATCATCTGCACGACGCGCCAGACGCGGTGTATCACCTTTTGACTGAACTCGCCGCGATCGCTCCACGCCCATTGACGGTGACGCTGGAGCGCGACGGGGCTTATCCGCCGATGGAAATTTTACTTCGGCAATTGGACCGCGCCCGCGAAGCTCTGGCCGAGGGAAGGTCACGACAGTTCGAGCGAATCCGAAAGGAGGCCGCATGAGCGCCGCGCGCCTGGAAGCTTTCCTCGCCAAAATCTATGTCGATGAAGAATCGCGCGAGCGGTTCCTGGCTGATCCTCGCGGCGAAGCCGCAAAGGCCGGACTCGGCGAACGGGAGATCGAAGCCCTCGAAAAAATTGACCGCGTCGGCCTCGTTCTCGGCGCCCGAAGTATTCAAGGGAAGCGCCGGCGATCGTATCGCCATCAGCGAGCGGGTTTGCTCATACGCGCGTATGCTTTCGCAAAATCCTCAATAAATAGGGCCTATAGGGCGTATATGTCCTATACGTCACATTCATGAGGTTTTATGTTTCACCGCAGTATGACTAGTCTCTCGCTCGTCGGGCAGCAAAATCCCTTTATCGAGATGCCGCACTTTGGTCGCATGGCTCGCCGCGTTCGGATCGTGTGTGACCATGATGATGGTCTTGTTGTAATCGCGGTTGAGTATTTCGAGCAGCGTCAACGCGTCCTTAGCCGAAGCCGCGTCGAGATTGCCGGTCGGCTCATCAGCCAGGATCAAATCGGGGTCGGTGACGATGGCGCGGGCGATGGCGACGCGCTGTTCCTGTCCGCCTGAGAGCTGGCGCGGCAGATGGCCCAGGCGTTCGCCGAGCCCGACAAGATTCAACGCCGTCTTGGCGTGCTCCACGCGCTCGCGCTTCTTCAGATTCGTCAGCTTCAGCGGCAGTTCGACGTTCTCCAGCGCGGTCATCACCGGGATCAGGTTGAAGGATTGAAAGATGAATCCGATGTGCTGGTTTCGCCAGTGCGCCATTTCGCGGTCGCTCAGGCTGCGCAGGTCCTGCCCGAGGACGAAAATCTTGCCGTCCGTCGGCCGATCCATCGCGGCGATTAAATGCAGCAACGTGGATTTGCCGGAGCCGGACGGGCCCATCAGCGCTACGAATTCGCCGCGCTGGATGGTCAGGTCGACTTCTTTCAACGCGATGACGTGAAAATCATCGCGGATGAATTCCTTGGAAAGCTGTTGGGTCTCGATCACTGTTTCGGTCATGACTTCTGCTTTTCCCTCAGTCAGTTTGATTCAGCCACGAATGAACACGAATGTTCACGAATGGAAAAGCGGAACAAACATGGCGACCGATTTTTGATTCATGAATATTCGTGTTCATTCGTGGCTGAAATTCTTCTTCTTGAACTGTGCGCTTATGACTTCGCGCGCACTTTCTGTCCATCCTTTAAGTCAGCCGGAGGGTTGACGATCAGATCCTCGCCGCCGATCAATCCGTTTGAAATCGTCGCGCCCTGCTGCGATGTTCCCGACACCTGTACCTGACGGCGGAGCGCTTTTCCATCGACGACGATGAATACCGCGCCGTCGCGCAAGGCGGAAGTGGGGATCGTGATCAACGGTTTCGCCGCTGAGGTCTGGTTCGCTCCCTTTTCGCCGGTTTTTTCCGGCTCGTAAAAAGCGACGCTGGCGTTCATCTCCGGGCGCAGATATTCATCGGCCTTGAGAACTTTCACCTTCACCTGGACGGTAGCCTTTGAGCGGTTAGCTTCGGGAGAAACTTCGTTGATTTCGCCCTGGTATTTGCGGTCCGGATAGGCGTCGGTGGTGATAAAAGCCGGTTGGCGTGGCCCGAGCTTGGCGAAATCGTTCTGGGCGATGTCGAGTTCGGCCTGAAGGTCGTTGAGATCGGCCAGCGAGACGACGTAACCTTTCGCCCCACGGTCGCCGACAAAACCGGTCGTGACGAATTCGCCGCGCTCGACGTTGCGTTCCAGGATGACGCCGGAGATGGGGGCGGTGATCACGGTGTTTTCCAGTTGCGTTCGCGCGAAAGCGAGCGAGCCTTCGGCCTGTTTGACCTGCGATCGCATGGCGTCAATGTCTTCGCGCCGCGGACCGATACGAACCAGTTCATGGGTTTTCTGATACGAGGCGACCCTGGCGACCTGGGCGTCGTATCGGGCCTGCGCGTCGTCCAGGGCCTGCTTCGACATAACGCCCTGCTCGACCATCGAGCGGGTGCGATTGAGCGACACTCGGGCGTTCTCCATATCGGCGCGCACCTGGTCCAGGTCTGCCTTGCTGCGTGCGGTTTCTTCGGGACGTGAACCGTTCTCCAGGGCGGACAACTGCGCTTTGAGCATTCCGAGTTGTCCCTCAGCTTCGGTCACCCGCGCGCGAAACTCTTCATCCTCCAGCCTGACCAGCGTCTGTCCCTGCTTGACCTTATCGCCTTTCTCGACGCCTATCCAGGCGACGCGGCCCGAGACTTTGGAAGCCAGCTCTATCTTATGCGCGGCGATGATGTAGCCGGTGGCGTTCAAGATCGTCGCGCCCGCGTTTGAAGCCGCGGTTGTCGCCGCGCGCACCCTCGTCGTTTCGACTTCGATCGCCGCGTTGAGTCTGGCGTAGGCGATTAAAGCGGCGCCGGCCAAAATCGACGCGGCAATGCTGAACAGTATCCATTGCCCCAGGCCTGGGCCCGATCCTTTTTTCTGTTTTGCGGAACGATCGATGCGCAGGCTTTTGAGCCCCGCGTCCATTTCGCTTTGTTGGTCGCTGATTGGCATATCGCGTTAAATCTCACGCAGGGCGGTCAGGATTTCTTTTCTTGCCGCCGAACTTGCGGGGAACAATCCCCCCACCGCGCCCATCACGAGCGCGAATATTATGCCCGTGAGCATGATTTCCGGCGTGATACGGAAATCAAAAGTGAACTCGCTGAAAGTCACGAAACTGCCGATTCCGGTAGTGAAGTTGTTGAGCGGTAAAACCAGCAGGCATCCGATGACGCCGCCCAACAGACTGAGCAACATTGATTCGATCAGAAAGCTGATCAGGATTCCGCCTCTTGAAAACCCCAGTACACGCAGCGTGCCGATCTCGGCCGAACGGCGCGCGACGGCCGCATACATGGTATTCATCGCGGCGAAACTCGAACCCACGGCCATGATCACGGCGACGAAAGTCCCCAGAATCTGAATCGGCGCCGCGGAGGACGTCTGATCCTGGTAATAAGTTTTTTCGGAGACGGCGTCCACGTTCAGACGGCGGTCATCCTTCAGATCGTTCATCAGAGCCTGCATTGCGGCCTGATCCACCGCGCGAATCAGAACCGAGCTTAAAGCCGCTTCGCGATTCTGGTCGGACGCCAGTTGCGCCAGATCGCAGAAAATCTCGCTGTCAGCCGCCGACCGGCCTCCGTCCATCACGCCGACGACGTCCCATTCGCCGCGACCGAAATTGAGCTTCGAGCCGATGCTGGCCTTCGGATAACGTTTGGCCAGCCCCTTCCCCACGACGATTTCCCGCCGGCCCGGTTGGAACATTCGACCTTCGGCTATTCGGACGTATTCGCGCATCGCGACACCGGTCGTCGTCAGCCCGCGCAGGTTGATGTTGACTCCCAACGGGTTCTCGGGACTCTCCAGAATGACCACCGTGACCAGCTCCAGCGACGCCATAGGCTCGCCGCCCGGCGAACGTTCGATTCCCTGTTTGGCTTTGATGGTTTGGAACTGATCCTGGGTCATCGAGGAGTTCAGTTCGGCGTTCGATCCTTTGCGCGTCACCAGGATATTCAATGGATGGCCGGTGGCGCTGAGCGACGTTCGCAGCCCTTCGACCATTGCCGAGACGCTCAGCAGTACGGCGACGGTCAGCGCGATGCCGAGCGCCGTCATAATGGTCGTTGTGCGCCGCCTCATAAGATTGCGTATGTTGTAGGAAATCGGGATCTTCATAATCAATCAGTGAACTTCAAAGCCTCGACAATAGAGCGCCTGGACGCCCCCAGCGCCGGGATGATCGAGCTGACAAGTCCGACCAATCCCGCCACCAGCATACAGATGAGTATGACCGAAGGGTGAATGGTGATCGTGCTGAAATCGAGGAAAGTCATGCCGCCCGGCGCCCCGCTAAGCAACAGGATCAAACCTTTAGTGATCCCCAGTCCGATGACGCCGCCGATCAGTCCGATCGCTATCGCCTCGCCGACCATCAACCAGAGCACGGTTCCGTTGGTGAAACCCAGCGTCTTCAGCACGCCGACTTCGCGGGCGCGTTCGCGAACCGCCATCGCCATCGTGTTTCCGGTGACCAGCAGGATCGTGAAAGTAACCGCCGCGCAGATCGAAAGCAGTATCAGCTTCACGTTCCCGAGGAATGCCAGAAAGCTCAGCTGGAACGCCTGCTCGGTTTCAGTCCTGGTTTGCGCCGTCGAGTTGCGGAACTTATCGTCAATCGTTTTCGAAATAATATTGGCGTCTTCGGCGCGCTCCATGCGAATGGAGAACAGGCCAACGACGTCACGGAAGCCCGCAGTCGACGCCAGACTTTCATTCAGATACTTGTAGTGGAAAAAGAGACTTTCATTATCCTGCTTGCTCTCATAGATCCCGCGTAGTGTCAGTTCCAGCGTGACCGGAAAAATGTCTCCCGTGAGCGTCAGGCGGTCGCCGAGCTTCAGGTTGTGACGCGCGGCGGTTTTTCGGCCGATGATGCAGCCGGTGCGATCATTGACGAAGGCCTGCATTTCGCCATCCGTCGTCTTGTATTCCGGATTGACCGTGGCGAACTTATCCGCCTCCACCGCGAAGCGCGCGAAAAAGTTCGCCGGATCGCGCTGGTCCTTGTACACGCCGCCGAACCATTGAGTGATCATGACTTCCTTCACCCCGGGAACCTGTTTGATCTGTTGCTGGTAAGAAAGCGGCAGTGGATTGGCAAGCGAGACGCGGTTGCGTGTGACCAGTCGCATCGCCTGGTCTGGAGTGACTTCGGTGTAATAGAACGTGTGATAGATCGTCAGCAGCATCGCCAACAGACACAACGACGCCGCGATGCTTATGATGGTCAGCAAACTGCGGCGTCGATTGCGAAAACAATTCCTGAAGATCAACGGGAAATGGCGAAACATACGGTGTCCTCGGCTTCTTACTAAACGGGGCTTGAGAGATTTACATCGGTCTTTGTATCGCCCGCGCATACTAGCATTCCACCACTTTTAAGCGCAAGACAATGTTGCAAGATTGCAACATGTTTCAAAAACATGCTATAAAATTCAATCGCTCGCAACTTGCGCGGTAAAGTGATCGCAACGACGTACATACTCTACGACTGTTGCAGACAGAGTGTTTCAAGTTATGAGCGTACTTGGTGAACTTCGCGGATGGATTTTGCCGATGCATCCCTCGTCGTTCTTTCCGAAGTGACGGCGGTTGCCGAAGATGCCGGCCTTTTCAAATACCGGCTGCATATTTTTGTTGTTACCTTTCGTTCTGAGATGGTTTCTAAATGTCCCGAACATCCGACTCGATATTGATTTCACTATGAGCGGTCTCGCTCGCCAGAAAAACTGAAACAGTTGTCACAGCCGCCATTCCCACGACAAACAGCGCAATGGGCCATGACGCGCCCGTACGGTGAAGAAGCGCGGTCGCTATGAGAGGCGAAAGCCCGCCCGCGACGGCTGAAGCCAGCTGGTAGCCGAGCGAAGCGCCGCTGTAGCGCAGCCGCCCGGGAAACCGTTCGGCGATGAACGCCGCCTGCGGACCGTACTGAATGTCCTGCGACGGCAGTCCGAGGATGATCGCGAGCGCGATGAGGCCGAAGACGCCGCTGTTCAGCATCCCGAAATAGACGAACGGGAAGATCATCATCACGATGCAGCCGATCGCCGTGATGCGC
>DASUFM010000331.1:0-3640 GCA_036274535.1 Blastocatellia bacterium | reverse complement strand
AATCTTTCCTTGTCTCCCCCTCTCCTTGTCTCCTTGTCCCCATGTCTTTGCTCCTCTGTGTCTATGTGACTATGTGGCGATAATTTAGATATGGACGGACTGATGAATTCAGCACAAGTGGCGGTTATCGGCGGAGGGCCCGGCGGATACGGAGCTGCGTTTATGGCCGCGGACCTCGGTTTGCAAGTGGCGCTCATAGACCTGGAACCCAATCCCGGCGGGGTTTGCCTTTATCGCGGCTGCATTCCGTCGAAGGCGTTGCTGCATGTGGCCAGAGTCATCGGCGAATCGCGCCAGGCGGCCAATTGGGGAATCACATATTCCTAGCCGACGATCGATCTAGACAAGCTGCGCGCAGGGAAAGAAGGCGTGGTGAATAAAATGACCGGAGGACTGGGGCAATTGAGCAAACTGCGCAAGGTCGACTTTATTCGAGGCCGCGCCGAGTTCATCGATTCACGCACGTTGAAGATAAAAGGGCAGGACGAAGATCGGCGCCTGGTTTTTGAAAACGCCATCATCGCCACCGGCTCGCGGCCGGCCGCGCCCGGCGCCCTTTCGATCGACAGCCCACGCGTCATGGATTCGACGGACGCGCTCGAACTCAACGACATTCCCCAAACGATGCTCGTCATCGGCGGCGGTTATATCGGACTGGAGCTGGGGACTGTTTACGCCGCTCTTGGGACTCAGGTCTCGCTGGTCGAGATGACTTCGAGCCTGCTGCCCGGAGTCGACCGGGATCTGGTTTCGATCCTCGCCAAACGGGTGGATCAAATCTTCCATTCAGTCATGCTCAACGCCAGAGCGGTCGATATTAAGGAAGAGAAGAACGGCGTCCGAGTCAGAATCGAAGGGGCGGAGATTGGAGGAGACGAAGAAGTCTACGAGAAAGTCCTCGTCGCCGTTGGCCGCGCCCCTAACTCCGGCGAAATCGGCCTGGAAAAGACCAAAGTGATCGTTGACGCGCGCGGCTTCGTTCAAGTGGACGCCGCGCGACGGACGGCCGAGCCGGCGATCTATGCGATAGGAGATGTGGCAGGCGAGCCGATGCTCGCCCACAAGGCGACTCACGAAGGGCGCATCGCCGCCGAAGCGATCAGCGGGCGCGCGGCCGCCTTCGAGCCTCGCGCCATCCCTGCCGTGGTCTTCACCGATCCCGAAGTCGCATGGTGCGGATTGACCGAATCACAGGCCAGGGCCGAGAGCAGGCCCGTGAAGGTCTCCCGATTTCCCTGGGGAGCTTCGGGTAGGGCCGCCACTCTGGACCGCAGCGACGGCGTGACCAAATTGATCGTTGATCCCGAATCCGAGCGCGTCCTCGGAGTAGGAATCACCGGCCCGGGCGCCGGCGAATTGATCGCGGAGGGAGTGCTCGCCGTTGAAATGGGCGCCGTCGCCTCCGACATCGAACTGAGCATACACGCCCATCCGACGCTGTCGGAGACCATCATGGAATCAGCGGAAGCTTTCTTTGGAAACAGCACTCATTTTTATCGCAAATAGAACTTATAGGACCTATAAGTTCTATAAGTCCTATAGAGCAAATATAGATAGATATCATCAGGCGCCTTATAATAAGGAACTGTCCTGGCTGGGGATGGTCATAAAACACAGGCACTTTTCTTATTGCGCGCTTCTGATCCCGTAAAACCGTAATTTACGGAAATCGGGATCATACCCACAGTTCTCAACCAGGAGGCTCCGAAGACATGAATAACAACAACCTGTTTTGGACGCGACGGTATTTTCTGAGCGTTGGCGCGACCGGGGTCGCCGGCGCTCTATTCACGCCCGGCGTTTTCGCCCAGAAACTGATTCAGACGCCTCGGCAAACCGCAGGGCCGTTCTATCCGGATAGAATGCCGCTGGACACCGATAATGACCTGCTGATCATTAACGACGCGATCACTCCCGCCGTGGGCGCGGTCACGTATTTGAGCGGCCGCATACTCGACAGCCGAGGCGAACCGATCCGCAACGCCTTCGTCGAAATCTGGCAGTGCGACAACAACGGCGCGTATCTTCACACCGGGACCGTCAATCGCGACAAGCGCGACTCGAACTTTCAGGGCTTCGGACGTTTCCTGACCGGTTCGACCGGCGAATATCTGTTCCGCACCATCAAGCCCGTTCCCTACCCCGGCCGCACGCCGCACATTCACTTCGCCGTCAAAGTGAAAGGGCAGGAAAAATTCACCACGCAGTGTTATGTCAAGGGAGATCCGGGCAACGAGCGCGACTTGGTGCTCAATGGCATTCGTGACCCCAAAGTCCGCGAATCTGTGATTGTCGATTTTGCCCCGATCAAGCAGTCGAGCGTCGGTGAGTTGGCTGCGCGATTCGACATCACGCTCGGATTCACTCCAGAAGGCTGAGAAGCTTATCACCTGGGCGAGAATCCGAGACGGTGAGACAGGTAGAACACAAAAAGCGCAAAAGAAGAAACGCAAAAAGCGCAAAAACCGATTGATAGTTTTGTGCTTTTTATGTTTCCGAATTTGCGCTTTTTGTGTCCCCCTGCATCATCACCTCCCCATAAATGGTCTGTTCAATCCTCTTTCCGCCTGCTGTTTGGTGTCGTAAACATTGGGCAGCGCGAGCACTTCTTTGTATTGGACGAGCGCCTCCTGTCGATCTCCCGCCAGGTCGTACATCTGTCCGGCCCTGAGGCGCGAAACCGTCGCCAGGCTTGCGTCGCCTTTCTCGACCTGACAGACCGCCGCGAATTCCGCGGCGGCGCGCTTGTGTTGCTGGCTGCGTGCGAGCGCTTCCGCGTATTGATAATGGATCAGGTCTCGTGCGGAAACCGCCACTGGATCTTTCAGCAAGCCGTCGAATACGGCGTAGGCTTCCTCCGGCCTATTCATCGTCACCAGAATCGAGGCCCTTTCGAGTTTGAGCAGATAGCTTCTCGGATATTTCGAGCAGAGCTGATCGAGAAAGGCGAGCGCCTCGTCATAGCGTTTCTCGTTTCGGAGAATGGCCACCAACAAGATGCGGGCGTCGTCGGCCGTCGGCGCGTTATTATTAACTATGCTTTGCAGCCTGCTTATTCCCCGTTTCTTGTTGCCCCGAATGCCCGCCATCGTCGCCATGATCCTATAACCGAACGGCAGACTGCCCGCGATGTAATCGTAGACGCCGATTGACAGGTAGGCGTCATAATAATCCGGTTTGATTTTCAGCGCCTTTTCGTGAGCCTCGACGCAGCGCGACCCGTTACGCATGGCGCTGAAAAACTTGCGCGCGACCGAAGCTTCGTAGGCCGCCATCACGCCGTAATAGGCGCCGAGAAAATAGAGCGCATCGGCGTCGTTCCTGTTACGGCTGACCAGGGCCAGCGCCTTGGTCTTGGCCTGGGCCATACGCTCGCGGAAAGCATGGTCCAGATTGGGGTCCACGGCGTCGCCTTCAGCCCCTTCTTTGGCGTTATCGGCGCCTGCGTAAAAGTTCGATCCGGAGCCGTAGAGCCCGCTCTGCAAGCGGCGAGTCTTATTGAGATGCCCCAGCCAGAGGGCCGTCGCCAGATATAGGTCGCCGGCCGGGTGATACGGCGCCAGTCTTCGTATCTCTTCGAATTTCGCCACCGCGGTCGCGGAATCCAGATTGTAGAGCGCTTCGTGGCCTTCTCGCCGGA
>DASUFM010000330.1:0-4837 GCA_036274535.1 Blastocatellia bacterium | reverse complement strand
TATCCCGGCCGGACATCCGGCGCGCAGCCCACAGGACACTTTTTACATCAACGAGCGGCTGGCGCTGCGTTCGCAAACCTCGACGATGCAGATTCATGCGATGCAGAAGCGCCGTCCCCCGCTGCGCGTGGCCGCGCCCGGACGCGTCTTCCGCCGCGACACGCCCGACGCGACCCATAATCCGATGTTCTATCAGGTCGAAGGATTGCTGGTCGATCGCGGCGTCACGCTCGGCGACCTGAAAGGCACGGTCGAAGAGTTCGTGCATCGCCTCTTCGGCCCCGAGACCTCCATCCGCTTCCGGCCGTCGTATTTCCCATTCGTCGAACCGGGCGCGGAGATCGATTACACCTGCTTCAAATGCAACGGCGCGGGCTGCCGCGTCTGCAAAGGCTCGGGCTGGATCGAGATGGGCGGGTCGGGAATGGTCCATCCGAACGTTCTGCGCGCCGTGGACATCGATCCCGAAGAGTTCACGGGCTTCGCCTTCGGACTGGGTCTGGATCGCCTGTGCGCGCTGATGTACGGACTGGATGACATTCGGCTGTTGTACGAAAATGATGTCAGGTTCCTGGAGCAATTCAGATAGGACAGATAGGATATATAAGTCTTATAGGACCTATAGGATCCATCTGTCCTGATATGCCAATGCGATGAAACGCAAAGTCTCCGAATTTTCATACGGCTTTGTTCTGACTCATGAACTGGTGAACGCTTACGGCTATCTTCCCACAGACGCGCCGCAGAATGGCGCCGAAGACGGCGCCGGCGGCGCGGAGCGCGGTCACCCGCTGTTCCTGCAATTCAAAGCCAGCGAATACATGAAGCGCCGGAACGCCGGCGAGTCGAAACTGGTCGGGTTGCCCTATTTTCGTTTTGCGCTGCACCGCAAGACGCAATCGAATCAGCACCAGTTGCTGATTGAGCTTGAAAAGAAGGGGTACGCGGTTTTTTACGCGACGCCCAAGATTCACGAGGCCGTCAATCTGAACGGCGCGTTTTTCGAGCGTCAGGTGGTGGCCTCTTCGCTCTTCGTCAATCCGTGCGAGATCGGCGAGTTGCCGGACAATCGCTCTCATCGCGTCGTTTTCAGCGGCAGGTCGGACGACGTTTATGTCTGTTCGAAGCCGCAGAGGTTGGGCGGCGCGCTTCACGGCGGGGCTTTCGCCGACGCCGTTCGGCGAATTGTTTCCGAAAGGGAGCCGCGGTCGCTGGACGACGATTTCTTCTGGCGCATGGCGGGAGACATGGTTTCGTTGATTTCGCCGAACCGCAGAATTTTCGACGAATTGTCGGGCGGCAAAGTTGAGATGAGCGCGTCAACGTTCGCCAATTACCTGGCAAAAACTCTCTTTGATTGTGAATTATTGATAGTGCCCTCTCATGAAGTGGTGAGGCTATGAGAATTTGTATTCGCAGATCGCCGCTAACGTCATGGTTGGCGGCTTCATTCGTCGTTATTCTCGTTTTCACTGTCATGGAACGGTCTTCAACCGCGTCAATGGCGCCGGCGAGGATTGAGCAACAGCAGGCGATCCCTTGCGTCTTCGACAATTTCGTCTGGTTCAAAGACCAGGAGATCATTGACGAGGTTCGCAAGGAATTACCCACCTTCGACGGCTCGGCGCCGGAGGCCGGAGATTCCATAGACAAGATACTTGGCGCGCTCAAGCGTATGCTGGAGAGCAGGAAACTGCCGAGCGAGGTCGAGTACGCCTTCTTTTCTGGAGACGGATTCTACGGGCCGGCGCATATCTTCACCGTGCGCTACGCCAAGCTTCCGGTCTGCAAAATAGTTTTTCAAAATTCGCCGCCGCAGCTCGAAACGGAACTGCAGCAGGCCGCGAAGGTGGTCGTCAGGAAGAATTACTCGAAAATGATGACCAGGGGTTTTGTCGAAGGAAGGGCGATTCAGATTTATCGGAAATACGGCTACCTGCGCGCCGCGGCCCGCATACTATCGGCGGATATAGACCCGGCATGCGAAAACGGCGTCGCGGTCCAGGTCGCGGTCGAACCGGGGCAGGTATACGTTTGGGACAAGGCGGTCTGGACCGGCGCGAAGGCGATATCAGGCCAATCTCTGGACTCCGCGATAGCGTTGAAGCCCGGCGACGTGGCCAGCGGACTGAAGATTGACGCCGGGTTGCGGGCGGTTTACATCGCCTATCAAAAACTGGGATACGTCGAGTCGCAGATTCTCCCGAAGCCGGTCTTCGACGACGCCAATAAAAAAATCGCACTGGATGTCACTATCACCGAAGGCTCTCAATTCCACATGGGGAATTTCATTATCAAGGGAGTCCCGGAAAAAGACGCCCTGCGGTTGAAAGAGCGGTGGACGCTCAAAACCGGCGACGTTTACGACGGGTCTTACCTCGGCGAATTTATCAATAAGCTCGTCGCAGACAAATTGATCTATCCCGACCTGGCGAAGCTTCTCACGACAGAACAAAAGCCGGACAGAAAGAGACTGGTCATCGACGTAATCATAGATTTCAAAGTATCGCCGAGTTGAATCAGCGCCGCGAGCGGTGGCGGGCATGTCTCTCGCCACAAGCCGCTCGCTGTCGCTCGCGGTACTGATTCGCCGAGTTGAAGAATGATCGAGAAGCTTTAAAAGAATGAAAGCAACCACGAAGAAACGAAGAACACGAAGATTCTTTCCGTCCTTCTTCGTGTTCTTCGTGGTTGCTTTCTGAGCGCCTATGAAAATCAACTATAACTGGCTGAAAGAACTAGTGGATATTGATCTGCCGCCGCGCGACCTGGCGGAGAAATTGACCATGGTCGGGCTGGCCGTTGACGCCGTCGAGCAGATCGGCGATGACGCGGTGCTGGACATCGATCTGACGTCGAACCGGCCCGACTGCCTGTCGCACCTCGGAATCGCGCGCGAGGCGGCCGCGATTTCAGGAAAGACGGCCCCATCTCCCATGAGGACGCCGGAAGCGAATGTCATCGAGGGGAAAACCAGAACGGGCGATGTGACCTCGGTCGAGATTCTCGCCCCGGACCTTTGTCCGCGTTACACGGCGCGAGTAATCAAGGGCGTGAAGATCGGTCCGTCGCCAAACTGGCTGGTCATGCGCATCGAGTCGCTCGGGCAGCGCAGCGTCAACAACGTGGCCGACATCACCAACTACGTGATGCTGGAGATGGGACAGCCGCTGCACGCTTTTGACCTGCGTCAATTGCGGGGCGAACGGATCGTCGTTAGAAGGGCCGGAAGCGGCGAGAAAATCACGACGCTCGACGGCGAAGAGCGCGACCTGACTCCGGAAATGCTGGTGATCGCCGACGCCGAGCGTCCCGTCGCGATCGCCGGAATCAAGGGTGGCGAGGATTCCGGCATCACCGACAAGACCGTCGATGTTCTGCTTGAAGCGGCCTATTTCGCGCCGGCTCAGACGCGCGCGACCTCGAAGGCTCTGGGGCTGAGCACCGAAGCGTCTTATCGCTTCGAGCGCGGAACCGACCCTGAAATCGTAGCGAAGGCTTCGGACCGCGCGGCGGCCCTGATCGCCGAGATCGCGGGCGGCGAGGTTTTGAGCGGGTTGGTTGATATATATCCCGGAAAAACCGCGCGCGGCCAAGGCAATAGGCGCGATTGGATAGAGTTCCGCCGATCGCGCTACACGGCCCTGACCGGGATGCGGATCGAACTAGGCGAGGCCGAGCGCATCCTGCGCGGCCTGGGTTTCGTCGTCGAAGCCGAGGTCGAAAACGACCGGCTTCGCGCGATAGCGCCGTCCTGGCGCGTCGATGTTTCGATCGAAGAGGATTTGATCGAAGAGGTGGCGCGGATCGCCGGGTACGACAAACTGAAAAACACGCTGCCCGGCAGCGCGGGCGCGGGCGCTTATCTTCCTGGCGAAAACTCGCGCCGCGCCGCGCGCCTGATTCTGACCGCGCTCGGTTACAACGAGGCCGTCAATTTCAGCTTCGTCAACGGCGATACCGACAAGACGCTGAGCCATGCCGCCGAAGGTTCGCAACTCGCGCTGCTCAACCCGATTGACGAGACGCAGGCTCACATGCGGGTGACATTGCTCGGAGGCCTGCTCGATTCGCTCGAACGCAATTTCAACCACGGCGCGCGCAACGTGCGCCTGTTCGAGATCGGGAAATGCTTCATGGAACTCGGCTCCGAGAGGCCGAACGAGACCGAGCGGCTGGGAATAGTCGCCACTGGCGCGCGCAACGAGGATGACTGGACATCGTCAAGCGCTGGAAACATAGATTTTTATGATCTGAAGGGCGCCGTAGAATCAGTCGTCGAGGCCATAGGCCTGCCGGCTCTCGATTTCGAGCCTTATAGCGCCCTCGACTACCTGCACCCCGGACGCCGGGCGGTGGCGCGGCTTGACGCCGAGATAATCGGCTATCTGGGCCAATTGCATCCGCGCATAGCCGCCGAATATAAGTTCAAACAACCGGTCTTTGTCGGGGAACTGAATTTGAGCAGGATGCTGGTGGCTGAGCGAACCAAAGTTCGCTATCATCCTCTGCCGAAGTTCCCCACGGTCGTTCGCGATCTGGCATTATTAATTAACAATAGCGTTCAGTTCGCCGGCGTCGAGCGCGCCATCAAAGAGCTGAGGATTCCGGAACTGGTGGAGATTAAACTCTTCGATCTATACGCCGGAAAGGAATTGCCGCCGGGAAAGCATTCAATAGCGCTCTCGTTGCGCTATCGCGCGGCGGGTCGAACGCTGACCGACGAAGAGGTCAACGCCCTGCGCGATCGCGTGGTTGAAATGTTGAAACGCGAATTCGGCGCCGAGGTCAGATGAAATGATTGCGGATTGCGGATTGCGGATTGCGGATTGCGGAT
>DASUFM010000329.1:0-4395 GCA_036274535.1 Blastocatellia bacterium | reverse complement strand
GCGCACGACCACGATATCGGAGTGAAATCCTTCAGCGGTCGCGTCGTCGTTCCCGACTCCGGAGCGGCCGGGGGATCGCTGGAGATGGAGGTCGACGCCGCGTCGCTTGAAGTGCTGGATACGAAGCCGAGCGAAGCGGATAAAAAGAAGATTTTCAATTCGATGCACAACGAAGTGCTGGAATCCGCGAAGCATCCGAAGATCACATTCAAATCGGTTTCTGTCAGTGACGTGAAGCGGACGGGCAATGGCGCCTACAGCTTCGTCGTGAACGGCGATCTGACATTGAAAGGCGTGACGAAGCGAATCGCGATTCCGGTCGCGGCGACTATCACGCCGCAACAGAGTCGCGCCGCCGGCAAATATACGCTCAAACAGACCGATTTCGGCATCAAGCCTTATTCAGCAGCCGGCGGCACGATAAGAGTGAAAGATGAGATCGTGGTGAATTTCGATATTGTGGCAAAATCGTAGCGAAAGAATGAGGATCGCAAATGGCGCAACGTCTTAGTGCGGAAGCAAGACAGAAAATCGAGGTCCACAGTCCCGCGACGCTCGAAAAAATAGGCGAGGTCGAGGTCGATTCGCCGCAGGATGTGCGCGCCGCCGCGCATCGCGCCCGCGAAGCTTTTCATGCGTGGGCCGCGACGGATTTCAAGAGTCGCGCGAAGGTTCTGCTTTTCGCCCGCGACCGCCTAATCGCTCACAGCGGAGAATTGATCGAATTGATCTGCCGGGAGAACGGCAAGCCGCGGATCGAGGCCCTGGTCGAGATCACTTACGTCTGCGACGCGCTGACGTTTTATTCAAAACAGGCGCGCCGCTTTTTGAAGCCGCATCGAGTCACCCCGCACCTGCTGCGCAACAAAAAAGTCACCGTGCATTACCAGCCGCGCGGCGTCATCGGAATGATCACGCCGTGGAATTTCCCGTTGATCCTGACCATAGGCGAGGCGGTTCCGGCGCTAGCCGCCGGCAATGCGGTCGTGATCAAGCCGTCGGAATGGACTCCTCTGATCGCGACGCGCGGCGCTGAAATTCTGCGCGAAGGGTTCACGGCGGCCGGTGTTCCTGAGGACATTCTGCAAGTCGTCAACGGCTACGGCGAGACTGGAGGCGCGCTGGTCGATGAAGCCGATATGATCGCGTTCACCGGCAGCGTGCGCACCGGCAGGATCATCGCCGAGCGCGCGGCGAAGCGCCTGGTTCCGGTGAGCCTCGAACTGGGCGGCAAAGATCCGATGATCGTTCTGCGGGACGCCGACATAGAGCGCGCGGCCAACGCCGCGGTCTGGGGCGCGTTCACCAATTCGGGACAGGTCTGCATCTCGGTGGAACGCGTTTACGTCGAAGACGCCGTCGCCGATGATTTCACGCGCCGCGTGGTCGAAAAGACTCGCGCGCTGCGCCAGGGCGCCGACGTCAACGAACCCGAAAATCGCGTCGACGTCGGCGCGATGACCTTTCCGAAGCAGGTCGATGTCGTCGAAGATCATATCAACGACGCGAAAGAGCGCGGCGCGCAAATCCTCACCGGCGGCCGCCGCAACCCTGCTCTTCCGGGCCGCTACTTCGAGCCGACGGTACTCTCGAACGTAGATCACTCGATGAAGATCATGACCGAAGAGACTTTCGGCCCCGCGCTGCCGATTATGCGCGTGAAGGACGAAGATGAGGCCCTGCGCCTGGCGAACGATTCCCGATACGGGTTGAACGCCAGCGTCTTCACCCGCGACAAAGCCAAGGGCGAAAAACTCGCCGCCCGGGTGGAGGCGGGCGTCACCTGCGTCAATGACGTGATCGCGGGCTTCGCCATCACCGACGCGCCTGCGGGCGGATTGAAAGAGAGCGGCATCGGCAAGCGTCACGGCGCTGAAGGCATACGTCGCTTCTGCCATCAACAGGTCATCGTCACGGACCGTTTCGGGCTGAAGCGCGACCCGTTCTGGTATCCTTATAACGCAAAGACCGAGCGACTGATGTTACGATTGCTCGGCGCGATGTTTTCAACCCGTCCCATCGCAAAACTTAAAGCGCTCCTGGGCAAATAACGGATGTTCACTTACATTTCCCGATCAGTCGTCTTAATTTTTCTCGCGCTGGCCGCTGTTGCGGCGCTGGTTATCGCCTGCGCCGGACAGGGGCAATCATCGCGCGACATTTTGACTCGACCCGCCATGCCGCCCGATCATCGCATCTCTTACGGTTCGAACGAATTTCAATTCGCCGAGCTGCGACTGCCTAAACGCTCGGGGCCACACCCGGTCGCCATCGTCATTCACGGCGGATGCTGGCTGTCGCAGTACGGCCTTTCGTACATGGGCAATCTGAGCCAGGCGCTCGCCGAAGCCGGCGTCGCCACCTGGAACATCGAATACCGCCGGATCGGCAATCAAGGCGGAGGCTGGCCGGGCACCTTTGAAGACGTGGCGCGCGCCGCCGATCATTTGCGAAAGATCGCGAATCAGTATCAACTAGACCTCGATCGAGTGATCGCCGTAGGTCATTCCGCCGGCGGCCATCTGGCCCTCTGGCTCGCGGCGCGAAAGATGGCGCCGAAAGACAGTCCCGTCTATTCGTCCGATCCACTGCCTTTGCGCGGCGTGGTCTCGCTCGCGGGCGTCACCGACCTTAGACGCTCGGGCACTGCTTGTGACGCCAACGTCCCACAGTTGATGGGCGGATCGGCGGCGGATAAAACCGCGATATACAATCAGGCGTCGCCGATCGAACTGCTGCCGCTGGGAGTCCCCTCCGCGATTGTACAGGGCGACAGTGACAGGATCATTCCGCCGGAGATGGCGAAGGAATACGCCGACGCCGCGAAGAAGAAAGGCGATAACGCGAAACTGGTCGTGATCGAAAAGGCGGGACATTTTGAAATTGTGGACCCGCAATCATTCGCATGGGAGACGGTGAAAAATGAAGCGTTGGCGTTGTTGAAGGCGAAGTAAGATCAAATATGAAGTTTGAGATTTGAGACAGGAGGTTAAAATAAAATGCCAGCGTTTTGAAGATTTGCCGGTTTGGAACAGCGCCATTGACCTCGCCGTCCGGATATTCGAGATAACCGCAGATGAAGCGTTTAAAGGCAAAGGCAGCTTGCGGGATCAAATTGAGCGGGCCGCCGTCTCCGTTTCGAACAACATCGCCGAAGGCTTCGAGCGGGGCACAACGCAGGAACTGCTCACTTTTCTATACATCGCGCGCGGTTCGGCAGGCGAAGTTCGTTCAATGTTTCATCTATTGGATCGCTTGCCCAGGTTTTCGTATCTCAAATCTCAAATCTCGAATCTGAGATCGCTTGCTGAAAGCGTCTCCCGCCAATTGCGGGCCTGGGCCGACAACCTTCAGAATTCCGACATCAAAGGCCAGCGATATTTGAACGAGAAAGCGCGCAAGGAATATGAGCGCCAGAAAGAGCGTGAAGACACACAGGTCGAATGGCGGCAGATGCGCGAAGAACTGAACGCCAGACTCGAAGCGGAACACAGAGAACGCGTAGCGCGGAAACAATCTAATGATTAAGATCTCAAATCTCAAATCTCAAATCTCAAATTTCACAGGAATACTCCCCTTATGACTAATGGCAAATTGATAGTATTGACGGCGCCGCTCACCGAAACGATTGACCATGCGGGATATTTCATCCAGATGGGAATGGCTTCGATGCCGATCTGGATGGAGGGTGTGATGAACAAAAAATACCCGAGCTGGCGGGAGGTCGAATACAACGAGGATGGCTCGGCGCGCTACATGCCGGCGGGCGTGCGCCTGGTCGAGGCGGCGTTGCTGCGGGAATTCCAGCCGGAAGACATCGTCTGCTGTTACCCCGACGACCTGGAGAAGTTCATCGGCCCGGACACGCGCGTTGTGGCGGTCTCGACGCACAACCCGCTCGGCGTGACATTCGCCGCCGGGGTTTATACTTCGATCTTCGGCACGTCGAAAATGCCGATCAATTCGCATTACGCGCGGCTGATGTTCGCTAAAATAAAGGACAACCCGTACCGCGGGAACTTCAAAGTCATCGTCGGCGGATCCGGAGGATGGCAGATCACACAGACCAATTCATTCGACGAACTCAGCGTCGATTGCGTAGTCGAAGGCCGCAGCGAATCGGAGGACACGATGGCGATCTTCCGAAAGGCGATCAACGGCGCCGAACTGCCGCGAGAGATCGAGGTCGGCCATCCGAAAGAGCGCGAGGCGCTGCTCGTGCCCGACAAACGCACCACTTTCGGCGTGGTCGAAATGACCACCGGCTGCGGCCGCCGCTGCAAATTCTGCGTGCCCGACCTGAATCCGCAGATAGATTTCCCGAAAGAGAAGATCATGTCCGCCGTGCGCGCCAACGTGCGCGAAGGCAACAAGCAGATCAGCCTGGCCACGGAA
>DASUFM010000328.1:0-6775 GCA_036274535.1 Blastocatellia bacterium | reverse complement strand
TTGTGTTCCTGCCGGTCGGCGAAAAATCGCAAAGTCGTCAACACATATTCGCGCGCGCTCTGTTTGCTGACCCAGCCGCGCTCCGCCGCGATCAGCCACCCTGTCAGACCGAAGCCGGTGGAGGCGATGCTCGCGATTTTGTCCTGCTGCTCGCCGTGCGAAGAGCCGTCCGTTCGCGCGCGATCGCGCGCCAGGCCGGTGTTCGGGTCGGATTGTTCCTGAAAGAAACGGAAGGAACGGCGGGAGAGGTCGTCTAGAAAAGCCTCGTCCTGCGGCGTCAATTTGTATGGCGCGGACGGGCCGGATGATGGCTTTGCCGAACGCTGAGCCGCGCTCGCGACGGACATGGCCAGGATCAGACAGGAAAACAGAAATAACTGGACTGAACGCCTCATAAGGTTACTCTATACGATTCGCTGTTCGATTCACCTCCGCCTGCTTATTCAGGCGCGTGAAAGTCGCGCGGGCCGCCTCCGCCTCCTTTCGGCGGTTGGCGCGCGCGTAGGCGCGTCCCAGCGCGAAATATATTTTGGCCTGCTTCGGCAGCATTCTTCTAGCCGTTTCCAGTTCGGTGATTGCCCGCGCCGTCTGGTCGTTCTCCAATAGCAATGATCCGAGGAGATAATGTCCGAACGGCGACTTTGGGTTCATCTTCACCGCCTTTTCGGCATAGGGAAGTCCGCCAGGGAAGTCTTTGAGGTTTAGCCTGGTGTTGGCGAGAAGCAGATGGGCGTCCAGGTGAGAAGGGTTATTTTCAATCTCACGCTGAAAGGCCGCGACCGCCTTTTTTTCGTCATTGCTCGTGAGCAAATATCGGCCGAGCGCGTATTGAACATTGGGTTTCGTGGGGAAATCGTTCGCGAGGCGCTCATACTCATCGAGCGCCGCGGCGAATTTCTTCTGCGCTGCAAGGGTTTCCGCCATTCCGGCCCGGAGAACCATTTGGCGGAGCGTCGAATCCCCGGCAAGCAGATCCGAGAAGCGAATGTGAAGAACGGAAAGCCCTAGGGCATTGGTCACGTCCTCATTCTCTACTCCGTCACGGCTCAGTTGTCCGAGCTTCTCCTGCGCCTGCTCGAAATCCCCTTTGCCGATCAGTAGAACGCCTTCGTGATAAATCATCACCTGCCTGAATTGAGGATCAGCGCTCGCGCCAAGCTTGCCTCCCTGCTGGATGTGCGCGAGCGCGTCGTTGAAGCGACCGAGCTTGAATTCGCACAGTCCCAACATCACCCAGGCTGTTCCGGACTTCGGGCTGAGGGCCGTCGCCTTCGACAGGGCGGCAGCCGCGTCCGCGAAAGCGTCGCGCTCGTATAAAAGCGCGCCTATGTACCACCATCCTTCGGCCCATCGGGGCCGCAAAGACAAGCCTTGATCACTAACTCTGGCGGGGGACTACTTTGTCGTCGCAATTTTATTTTCAAAGGTCATCAGCTTATTAAAAATGAAGCGTTTTAGTGTAACGATTTAGTAAAACGATACAGTAGATATCACTGATCTTAAATCGAAGTCAAGAGAGAATTTATAGTCCACTCTTTCAAGCTTGATTTGATGAGGTTGGCGTGCAACCATTGCTTACGATGTCTCGACACAACGAAAAAAGCGCAAAGCGTGAATCAAAAATCAAGAAGGTGGATGGGCCAGTCAGCTTAAAAAAGCTTGCGGCGCATCTTGGACTATCTCCCACGACCCTTTCGCTGGTGCTCAACGATTCTCCTCTGGCAAATACAATCCCGCAGGAGACGAAAGATCGCATCCTGGTGGCGGCGCGTGAGTTCAACTATCGTCCGAACTTCATCGCCCGGTCGCTGCGTTCCGCGCGCACATTCACGCTGGGCGTGCTGACGCCGGAAGTCAGTGGCGGCTATGCGTCGGAGGTGCTCGGCGGGATCGAAGCGCATTTGCTCAAGGAAGGGTACTTTTACTTTGTCGCCAGCCATCACCATCGCCAGGAACTGCTCAAACGATATACGCAATTGTTGGTGGAACGTTGCGTTGAAGGGCTGATCGCGGTGGATACGCCGCATTTAGCCGGTCCGGCGTCGCCGACAGTATACGTCTCAGGGCACGATAACGCGCCTGGCGGCGCCAACATCACGCTGGATCACGAGCGCGCCGCGGTCCTGGGGCTCGGCCATCTCATCGAACTCGGTCATCGCCGCATAGCCGCGATCAAAGGACAGGACTTCAGCTCCGATACGAATGTGAGATGGACGGCGATCTGCGAGGTGGCGAAGCGCATGGAAGTTCCGATCGCGCCTGCATTGATGTCCCAGCTGGAAGGCGATTCCCCGTCGCCTGAAACCGGTTACCTGGCGACTAAGAGGCTGTTGGAGAGAAGGCAACCGTTTACGGCGATCTTTGCCTTCAACGACATTTCAGCTATCGGCTCGATCAGCGCCTTGCGCGAAGCGGGTCTGAGCGTGCCGGAAGATGTGTCGGTGATCGGCTTCGACGACATTCCCGCCGCCGCATATAACTATCCCGCGCTCACAACCATCAAACAACCTCTGCACGAAATGGGCAGGCTCGCCGCCGAACATCTGCTCAATCGCATCTCGAACAGCCCTCAATCGAAATTCCCTGAAGAAATCATGGTCGAACCTGAATTGATCATCCGCCAATCGACCGCAAAGGCTAAATCAGACCAGGCAAGATTGGGTCAGTACCGCGACCGGTAGGGAGCGTCGCAGGGGCCCGGATAACGCTCCCTACCGGTCGCGGTACTGACTCGGTGTACCAATCTTGTGTGGTCTGATTTAGATAGAGTCGATACAGTCAGTAAATCGCGAATTCGCCTTTGAAAAGATTAGTACAGAGATTCCCACCGCAAGGGACGCAGAGATTCGCAAAGAATGATCAGGATGGATCTTTTCTCTGCGAACCTCCACGAACCTTTGCGGTAGGTTGTGCTGATCTCAGACGTTCTGATTCAGAATCTGAATCGCGCCTGCAGTTCGACGACGCGACCGGCGAGGCCGACATTGGCTTTGCCGAAATCCGGGTTGTTAATCAGCATTCCCTGGCCATTATTGGCGCCGCTATCGAATCTGCCAATCCTGGTGGCGTTGCTGCCGAAATCGAATGAACCGAGGTTCAGTTTGTTGAAGACGTTGAAGAAATTGGCCCGCAGTTCCAGATTCGCGCCTTCTCCCAGGATTTTGGGCAGGCGCGTTTCTTTCACGAGGCTGAAATCGACATTGAAGTAACTTGGCCCGCGAAACGAATTGCGGCCAATGCCCGGAGGCGCGACTGAACCGTCCGCCTGTTTGAAGACAATGAAAAAGGGCGCCCCGCCGCCGGGGAAGTTGGTCCCGTTGATAAACGCGTCATTCGACGTGTCAATACTGCGCGGCCCGGTGTAACCCTGCGGGCGGACGGGACTGAGGTTTATTCCTCCCGGCGTGCTGGTGCTTGCATCGACGGTCGGAGTAAATGGAAACCCGGTGCGTTTGGTCAATATGCCGCTGACTCTCCATCCTCCGAAGGCCTTGGCCACGGCGCTGTTACCTTTTAAAAACGGCAAGTCGTAAACGCCGGAGAGCGTGAAGTAATGCTTGACGTCATAATCCGATGGCCCGCGTTCAGTGCGGTTATCCTGCGGATAAGTCTGGTTCGTAACGAAGCCAGGGCCTTCATTTGAAAGCTGGTCAATGCTCTTGCTGAAACGGTAGTTGGCCTGCAACTCCAGACCTTTTGAAAAGCGCCGCGAGAGATTGAGCAGGAGCGCGTTGAAGTTCGAGTTGGTGTCAGGCATCGAGAAAAACAGGCTGCCGAGCCTCTCGCGGTTAAACTGATTGTACAGAAACTGCTGATTGGTGATGCGAACCAGTTTGTGCCCCGCGCTGGCCTGATAGCCTGCGGTCGCCGTCAGGGCGTAAGGCAATTCATGCTGTATCTCCAGTGAATAGACATAGACGTACGGCGTTCGGGCGTCCTGCTGAATGCCGTAAATTTCAACAGCGCCGCCGAGGGCCGCGCCGGTCGCCGGATCAATGCCCTTTCCGAGCGCCGGATTCCTGGGATAACTGGTGAGCGAGTTGCTCGCTCCGGTGGCATAGAGAATCGTTCCGCCAGCGAAAGGCGAGCCGAAGTCAGTCGAGGCGGTGCCGCAACACAAGCCGAACCGCGCGAAGAACGGCGTGTTGCCACGCACGTTGTTAAGCGGCGCGACGGGAATGCGATTGTATGCGACGCCGAAACCTCCGCGAATTACGGCCTTGCCTTCTTTGAACAGCCCGCCGATATTCCATTTGGGGCTGTAGGCGAAGCCGAATCGCGGAGCGAAGTTGTTCTTATCCGGTTCGTAGAGCCGTTCCACAGGGCGCACCTGAGCGGACTGCTCGGCGCCTGGCGTGAAGAAAAGGTTTGACAGTCTGCCGTCCTTCTCCGTCAAAGGCGAATAGTACTCGTAGCGGAGGCCTATGTTGAGCGTCAGATTCGGACGAACTTTCCAATCATCCTGCGCGAAGCCGGCGTAATAAGGCGTGCGGAAATATCGTTGAGCGTCCGCCGGGTCGCCGGTGCGCGGGTCGGCGTTGACCTGTTCGAAGATCGGCGTATCGTTTGCCAGATTGAACAGGCCGCTGAAGGAATAAAGCGGACGCGACCCCCCCGACAGGTCGCTGTTGTCCTGCTCTTTGCGCACGACCACTCCGAATTTCAACGAATGAACGCCGGCTGTTTTACTCAGCGTGTCACTGAACTCATAGATGTTCTGCGCGAACAAACCGGGCGTGCCTTCGCCCTGCCTCGCGCCGAATCGTATGCGCTCGCTTATCGGCAAGCCTTCGACTTCGACTCGCGGAATGCCGAAATTGACGTCGGCGGCGTCCGCCACCTGATCGATACTGAATCGCGTCACGTTGAATCGCGCTTCATTGAGCAGCGTCGGCGAAAAGACATGGTTATAGAGTAACGTTCCCGAAGAGTTGAACGGTTTGAACGGCAGATCGGCTATGGGCCGGCCTTGAGCCCCGCCGTCGCTGCCCAGGTTATTCAGTCGCGTGAGATATGTGCTGAAGGAGAGATTGTCTTTCGAGGTCGGCGTGAAATCGAGGCGCAGGTTGTATTGATTGCCCTGGTTCCGTCCCGGAAGTTCGAATTGCGCTTCCTGAATGTCCGGAATGCCGTCAAGCCCGCCGCCCGTCGGGTTCCCGAGAGAAACATATTGTCCGGGCGCGCCGGTCAGCGAGCCGATGTCGAGCCCGTTTCCCACGACCCGGCAGCGGGCAGGATCGTTGTTGAATATGCCGCAATTCTGCGCCAGCACGTTAACGATGCGCGGTTCGACGCCGGAGGCCGAGAGGACTTTCGCCGTGACAGTGTTCGGACGCTGTTGCAACACCAGCTGGCGGAACTCCGGCGTTTCGACATAGCCCCTGCTCACATTACTCGAACTGTTCCGTGAGCCTTCGTACGAGAAGAAGAAAAACGATTTGTCTTTGCCGCCGAAGGTCGCCTTTCCGCCCTGGCCGAATCGCGGCAACGGCAGCGGGCCGCCCAGGCTGCCGCCGAACTGTCGAAGATAATCGTTGACGCGGAGGCGCGCGGCGTTGTTCGGGCCGCCGTACTTGTTAAAGGCGTTCAGCTCCGGCGAGTTGTATTTGAAGAATCCAGACCCGTGCAGATCGTTGGTCCCGTTCTGTGAAACGACGCGAATCTGCGCGCCGGAATTGCGCCCGTCTTCGGCCGAATATGAGGACGAGAGCACTCGTATCTCTTTAACCGACTCCTGATTCGGCGTGACGAGCGCCGCGCCGCCCCAGTTGAAGCTGTTGACGCTGACGCCGTCAATCTGGAAGTTGTTTGCGGTAAGGCGTTGCCCGTTGGCGGAAATCTGGACCTGATTCTCCGTTTGGAAGATCGAGCTGTTTGACCCGCCCGGCCCCGGCGAGTTTGGAAATCCGACCGAGTTTCCGTTGCCGGCGCGCGCGCCGTCGCCGAAGACGCCCGGCGTCAGCCGCAGGAGCTCATATGGGTCACGCCCGACCTGCGGCAGTTGGCGAATTTCCACGGTCGAAATCGCGCGAGAGACGTTGGCGTTCTCCTTTTCGATCGCCGACGCCGCTTCACTTGATATGGTGATCGTCTCGCTGACCGCGCCCGGCTCCAGCTCCACGTCAACGCTTTCGGCGCTTTCGGCGCTGACGGTGATGTTTTCAAATTCTTTTTTCTTGAAGCCTTCGCGTTCGACTGTCAGTTTATAAGCGCCCGGAGCGAGCGACAAAAAACGATAGACACCCTCACTGTTCGCGGTCGCTTCCGACTTTCGGCCGGTCTCTTTGTTGGCGAGTGTGACCTTGGCGCCCGCAATGATCGCGCCAGTCGTGTCCGTGATTGTCCCCTGAACCCCGGCTTTGAATTGCGCGCTGGCTGCGGCCGGCAATAGCGCTGTGAATCCGAATAGCAGCGCCGCTCGCAACAGGGCTGATAAGGTTTGACGCATGACAAAATCCTCCGCACATAGTGTTGATCTCTTGAACCGCGCTGATGGTCGAACTGCGCCATTAGCGGCTGGCTGATTACAAATGCGATCCCAGCAAAGCTTTTGTCAGGGCTAAATCGTTTTAGTATTGCGCGAAGTGTATATCATCGGCTTCGGCGAGCGGTCAAGACGTTTTATTTGGGGAGCGGGCGGAGCATTCCGGATAGACCATTTCCATATTTCATATTCGATATTACATATTACATAGCCGCTCGTAGCGCAGTTCCGGCTATGTAATATGAAGGCTGTGCAAATTGAAGTTGTTTGCTATCAGCGCTTTCAGAAAGG
>DASUFM010000327.1:0-3284 GCA_036274535.1 Blastocatellia bacterium | reverse complement strand
CACGACCGGTAAGGGGCGTTATCCAGGCCCTTGCGAAGCTCCCTACCGGTCGCGGTACCGACCCAATCTTGCCTGGTCTGATTTAGATTATCACCAAACATTGCAACAACCATACCTGCGGCAGGGCGCCGCGATTTGATGAATTCATGGAACCTGGTTGCGGAAAATACCCGCGAATTTTCGCCGACCGCTGCGGATATTTACTCAACAGATTGCCGCCGCAATGACGGAAACGCCGTAAAAACGGGTCTTTTGCGACGCCAGTAACAGGAACAGCGCTTGCAGATTCCTACTTCAGAGGCCAAAGAGAGAGGATCGAATCGATTTTCTCCAGGTTCTCGCTTGACCGAAACCCATGTGTTTTGACTCGCCTTGAGATAGGAGCAAAGTATGAAAAAGATCGCGAATTCCTTGATGCCGTTCGCCGTAATAGTCCTGGTCGCAACCTGTTTGATCAGCGTTTTTAGTCTCCTTGTGGTATCGCTGGAATCGGTCGGATTAGCAGGCGGAGTCTCCTGGGGTTACTACCAGAGATTGAATATAGGCTTGATTTCGGTCGCATTACCAGTTGTCGGAATGCTTCTCTTCGCCGTACTTTTGCTTGGACCCCGAAGAACAGCCGCAGAGGCCGCCAAACCGGCCGTTATCGAAAGCGCCATACAGCTACCGATGATGGAAAGGGAAAAGGAAGAAAATCGCGCAAAAGCCGCTGCTTGATAGCCCGGTAACGCATCGATCCGGCTAAATCGGAGCAAGCAACATTGTGCACAGGCTTTGCCACAGAGACACAGAGACACAGAGGGGGCGAATAGAAAAAAGGCGTCTCCATTGATCTTTACGGGTTTCTCTCTGTGTCTCCGTGGCTCTGTGGCTAGCGAGATTGTCCCAATCGAAAACGCTATAGATATGGCCTGAATCGATTATTGTTTTTTTCCACTGACGCTACTCAGGCTGCGCGGCGCCGGCTTCCGCAAGCGGGTCGGTGTCATAAACGATCACGACCATTCCGACGGTCGCGATTGCGCTGAATTCACGCGCCGCGAACATCGGGATGCGAATGCAGCCGTGGCTGGCGGGGCTGGGCGGGACCGACGGAGCGCCGTGAATGGCTATGCCGTAGTGGATGTAATTCGGATAGTAAAGCATTCCGAGCGGGCTTTTTCTCCAGCCATCGATCTTGCGATAAACCTTGAACCTGCCCGTCGGAGTAATGGCCTGCCGCGTCTCGCCGCCCTGGGTAAAAAACTCCCCGGAAGCCGAAGAAATCGGCAGAATGCGCAGATCGACGCCTGCGACATCAACGATAAACAATACCTGCCTGTGGAGATCGACCTCGATATGAGGATAACCGGTCTCAAACGGCCGCGGTTTTTGCGCGTCGCGCAAAGCCTCGAGTTCCTCGATGGTCAATATGCCGGTCCGTTTGCGGCCCTCGATCTTCTGAAAAGCGATCAACGCATGGCTCAACGATGAGTTCTTCCCTTTCGAGCCCGACTCGACCCAATAACCAAGCTGATCGAGAAGCTCTCTCGATTCTGAAATCTCCGAGCCGGATAAATGCCGGGCCGGCTTGGTCGATTTCTTTATCGCCAGGCTTTGCTGATCCTTTGTTTCCCGGCCCTGCCGCGCGGCGCCCGCGTTCACAACCGCCAGCAGCGTAAACACCATCGCCAACAATCCCAATCCCACGATTCGTATCGAGCCTTGAATTTGCAATTGTTGAATTTGATTTCTCATGCGCCGAAGCAGAGTGCAATTTGAGGGCCATTGAAGAAACGCTCCCTTCCCTGAAGATGACGGGCTTCCATTAGTGAACTCTGCGTGAGATTGCGCAATGAATCGCGCCGGGTAAATAAAATGGCGCAACGGCGCCGGACGATAGAGAAAACTCAGGGTCTGCGGCGGCGCCGACGTTCCTACAATTTGCGCTTCGCTTTTGCGGGCTTCCGCCCGGCCGCAACGCCGGATTGACAATCCCCTCCCGATTGGATTTTGTGAGCGTTGATAATGGCCGCAATCAGTCCCGGAAATCGCTTATCGATCTCCGCGCAGCGAGACACGTTATGCATCTCAACGCCTCGACGCTCTCCACGAATCAGGCCCGCTTCTCTGAGAATCTTGAAATGCTGGGACAGGGTCGATTTCGGAATGGTCTTTTCGCTGACCTGTAGAAAGTTCGAGCAGTTCTGTGGACAGCCGGAGGCGATGATCTCAGCGAAAATCGCCACTCGCACCGGGTCCGATAGCGCGTGAAGAATCCCCTCGACAGTAATGTCTTCAATTGATGGATGAAAAAGAGGCCGCATAACGCCTCTATCATAACCCCTCTTGACAGATTGTTCCATAGTTCATATATTCCGAACCATGGAACGAAGATCATCAAATTCGGATCTGAAGTTTTGCGGCGGCGATGGAAGGAGAAGGCTTCGCCGCCAGCGCAAACGCGCAGCCTCATTCGAACAATCATTATTTAAAGGGAGTTTGAAAGGAAAAATATATGAGCAAGTTAAAAGGTAAGGTCGCGGTCGTCACCGGGGCGTCGAAGGGCATAGGGGCCGCCATCGCCAAGGCGCTTGCGGCGGAGGGCGCGTCGGTCGTCGTGAATTATGCGTCCGACAAAGCCGGCGCGAACGCCGTGGTTTCGGCTATTACCGCCGCCGGTGGAAAGGCGATCGCGGTTGGCGGCGACGTTTCGAAAGCCGCCGAGGCGCAGGGACTCATCGATGCTGCGATCAAGCGCTACGATCGCCTGGACGTCCTGGTCAACAATTCCGGCGTATACGAATTCGCTCCCATTGAGGAGTTCACGGAAAATCAGTTTCACAAGATGTTCAATATCAATGTGCTCGGCCTTCTGCTCACCACACAGGCGGCGGTCAAGCATCTCAGCGAAGGCGGCAGCATAATCAACGTAGGCTCGGTCGCCACCAGTATCACGTCCCCGAACACTTCGGTCTACACCGGCACAAAGGGCGCTGTTGACGCCATCACCGGCGTGCTCGCGCGCGAGCTCGGGCCGAGGAAGATCCGGGTTAACTCGTTGAATCCCGGCATGGTCGTGACCGAAGGCCTTGTCAGCGCCGGCGTCCCTGGGACTGACTTCGAGAAATTCACTGTCAGTCAGACTCCGCTGGGCCGCGTCGGGCAGGTCGGCGATATCGCTCCCGTCGCCGTATTTCTGGCGTCGGATGACTCCGCCTGGCTCACCGGCGAAGAGCTTCTGGTGGGCGGAGGTCTCCGCTGATTTGGTCGGACTACATATTCGCTGGCGCGGCGCCCCCCGT
>DASUFM010000326.1:0-5462 GCA_036274535.1 Blastocatellia bacterium | reverse complement strand
GAAAGCGATGCGATCCAATGACCCGAAGCTGTACGAGGCGGCGCTCGATCTCTATCGCGGAGACCTGCTTCCCGAGGATTTGTATGAGGATTGGGCTGTCGCGCCGCGCGAGAGGATGCGCGGGTTGTATATCGACTTGCTCCACCAGCTTTCCCGGCTGCGCGAAGAGAGTGGAGATTATGTCGCCGGCATAGGTCTGCTGCAGAGCCTGGTGGCCGCGGATCCGACAAACGAGCAGGCGCATCAGCGACTGATGCGCCTATACGCCATAACCGGCAACCGCGGCGGCGCATTACGGCAGTATCGCCAGTGTATTGGGGCCCTGCGCCGTGACGCCGGGATCGAGCCTGACCGGACGACCATCGAACTCCACGATCGCATCTCAAATCAGGCGCCGCCATCCGGGGCTGCGGCTGCCGCGCCGCAGGAAGAGATTACGCGTGATGTCGTGGAGAAACTCTATCTGAGCCTGACCGACGTAGAGAAAAAGTCGTTCCGCGAATACGAAACGCCGAACGAAGAAGCCCTGGAACTGTACCTGAAGGGTCGCTACTGCTGGCTCTCCCGCTCCGGCAAACGAATGGCGCAAGCGGTGGGCTACTTTGAACAGGCCATCGCCAGAGCTCCTGATTATGCGCTGGCGTGGAGCGGATTGGCCGACGCCTACAGCCTCATGGCCAGTTACTGCGTGCTGCCGTCGAAAACGGCCTGTGTCAAAGCGATGAACGCGGCGAGCCGGGCGATCGAACTCGACCCGAATCTGGCCGAAGCCCATGCGGCCATGGGATATCTTCAGGGGACATACTCCTGGGATTACGACGCGGGCTGCAAGTCTTTAAGTCGCGCAATCGAGTTGAAACCGCATGACCCGATCTTCCGCCAATGGCGCGGCGTCCTGTTCATCACCGCGTACAATGAGCTGGACGCGGGACTGGCCGAACTCAGGCGCGCCCTGCAACTCGATCCGGTTTCAATCGTGAACGGAGCCTCTCTGGGATGGCGCCTGTATTTCGCCGGCCGTTACGACGAGGCGATTGAAGCGTTGAAACAGACCATAGAACTCGACCCGGGCATTCACATCCCTTACATCTATTTGGGCCGCGTCTTCTGGCGGAAAGGAATGTTCGTTGAAGCCGTTGAAAGTTTCCAGCAGGCGGTATCGCTCTCCAATGGTGACGCGCCCATACAGGTGGAATTGATCGCCGCCCGGGCAATGGCCGGCGCCCGTGACGAAGCCAGGCGTCTTCTGGACGAGCTGCAGGCGCCGTTATCCCGGAAATACATTTCTCCATATTACCTGGCGCTCATCCACCTGGCCCTCGGCGATGATGAAAAGACGCTTGCCATGCTCGAAGAAGCCTACAAAGAAAGAGTCAGCCAGCTCTTCTGGCTCAACGTGGAACCTCGATTCAAGCGGTTGCGCGCTCATCCGCAATTCCGCGATCTGCTCAGGCGCCTGGGTTACTGACCTATTAACACTTGTCATCATCCATTCAGATCAGATTACAAGTGAATAGTGGGACAATTTTTTAAATTGTCCCACTATTGCCGGACGCCAAATCAGTTTGCGATTGCGGAGTGGGACAATTTGGAAAATTGTCCCACTAAAATGCCGCCCTTCACGCCATGTGAAGGTTTTGTGAAGTCCGGCCTGATAGATTCTCCGCCTGATGGGAAACAAGAGAACGGCGCTGTCCGCCCCATGGCGGGAGCGTAATCAATCCCGAACCCGGTTCAGGTGAAATGGACATCTCCCAGACGTCGCCCCCAGATAGAAACCGTATTCTCCGTTCAGTGGCGTTTATCGAGGAGTTCAGTGGTAGACGAAAAAAATCCAAGACGTATTTACAGTTCGTTCCTGATCCGTTACTGGCGGTTTCTGAGCGATCAACGAATCGAACAATCGTATTTCGAGATTGAACACATTCAATCCGGCGAACGGCGGCGCGTGAAAAACCTCGTCGACGCCAGGACCTGGATGGAAGAAGCGGCGGAGACAAAACCTCCGGCCCGTGGCGATGAAGATTAAGATCGAGATCCTCAATCCCTCAGCCATTAGGTTTACAATTTAAAATCGAACCCTGTCATCAGGAATCAATGCGCGCGTTGACCGGACATGGGGCTTGCCTATGCGCCCGTTCGCGGCTTAGTATTGCGCATCCCTTTTTCACGTTTAACCTAAAATTTTTGGACACTAAGAAATGCCGTCAGTAAAGACTAGCCTCTTCCTGCTGCGTTATGTCGCGGGCGTCACATGCTTTTCATTGTTCGCTCCCGCCATGGGCGGGAGGAGCCTGCCTGTATCACCAGTTTCCCTGGTTTCTCCGGTTTCCGCAGCTTCCCCCGCAGTTTCCATGGATTCCGGCGCGGAGGCGGCCTTCAACGTCGCCGCGGAACGGAACGCCAAACTTAAGTTCGATCTCAATTGGTCATTCGGCGCCAGGCCACAGCGCGGGTGGTATCTCTACACATCGCTCATCCAGCGCATGATCGGCGTCAGCGCCGCCCCTGAGACGAACGCTTTCGCGCAGGCGCTGGCCGCCTGGCAGAGATCGGAGGGATTGGCCCCGACTGGAGCGCTCGATAACGAGACCTGGATGAAGATGGTGGCGGCGTTTCAATCACAGCGGATCAAGGATCGATCCACGCCGACGGCTGACGCGCTGACGCTGGTTCCCGCTTCGAAATTTTTCGACCCCGAGCGTCCCGGAGATCTGCGCTACGTCGAGCGCCGGGCGTACGAGGCTTATAAGAAGCTCGCCGCCGCCGCCGCCGCCGCCCTTTCGCTCGACGCAAACGAAAGCTGGTTGAAGGTTATCTCGGCGTATCGCTCTCCGGCTTATCAGGCGCAGCTTCGCAGACAAAACCCCGGGTCGGGACGCGCCGGTCTGGCCGTCCACAGCCCACATTTCACCGGACGCGCGCTGGACATTTACGTCGGCGGCGACCCCGTCAGCACGAATGATCGAAACCGGGCGATTCAGGTCAATACCAAAGCCTATCAATGGCTGGTGAAGAACGCCGAAAGATTCGGCTTCGTTCCTTATTTCTACGAGCCCTGGCATTGGGAATACCGCCCGCAACTTTCAGCGGAATGACAGTGACCTGGTTTCAGGTCAGGAGAACACAAAAAGCGCAAAAACAACTCAAAAAGCGCAAAGAGGTATTATTGATGGTTTTGTGCTTTTTGTGTTTCCCTGCGACCAGGGCGAAAGGAATTTAAAAGATCCGGGATGAGAGAGAAAGCGCTGATCGCCGAAGATAATGACGACATGCGGGATCTGCTCCAGGAGGTCCTGGAAGACGCCGGATACGAAACTCTTGTCGCGGCCAATGGGCGTCAGGCGCTTGCGCACATCGAAAAAGAGAATGAAATGATTGACCTGGTGGTCACCGACGTGCGGATGCCCGAAATGACCGGCCATGAGTTGCTGGCGAAGTCGCGCGAGTTGCGGCCGGAAGCCCCAGTCATCGTGATCACGGCCTTCGGCTCGGTCGAACAGGCGGTTGAGATGGTCAAGTCGGGCGCCTATCAGTACTTGACCAAGCCTTTCGAGAACCGCGACTTTCTGCGTTTGTTCGAAGAGGGGCTGAGAGAAAGCGCGGCTCAGCGCGAGCAGGCGCATTTGCGTCGCAGACAGCCGGCGGCCCCCCCACACATCATCGGCGCTTCGCGTCCAATGCGCGAATTATTCGACCACATCGCGCTCGCCGCCCGCAGCGGGAGCACGGTGCTCGTGATCGGCGAATCAGGAACCGGCAAGGAACTCATCGCTCGCGCTGTTCATGATATGTCAGAACGGAAAGGAGATTTCGTCCCGGTCAACTGCGCCGCGATCCCGGCGGAGCTGATCGAATCGGAATTGTTCGGTCACACCGGAAGCGCTTTCACCGGCGCAAAGCAGCCGCGGGCCGGCCTGATCGAGGCCTCCGACGGCGGCACGCTTTTCCTGGACGAGGTCGGAGAACTGCCGCAGCCGGTGCAACCAAAACTGCTGCGATCGCTGCAAGAGGGCGCCGTTCGCCGCGTCGGGGCGAATATTGAAAAAGGCGTCGACCTGCGCGTGGTCGCGGCGACTAATCGCGATCTGGAGCAGGACGTGCGCGATGGACGCTTCCGCGAGGATCTGTTCTGGCGATTGAACGTCATTCGGCTGGAGGCGCCTCCGCTGCGCGAACGTTCGTTCGACATCCCATTGCTGGTCGAGCATTTCGTCAACAAAGCCGCCGAAGCCGCCAAAAGGCCGCCGCTCGACGTGTCGTCCGAAGCGCTCGCAGTCCTCACCGCCTATTCGTGGCCGGGCAACGTGCGCGAGTTGGAGAACGCCATTGAGCGCGCGGTCGCGTTCGCCCGTGGAAAGGCGATCACGCCGGACGATCTGCCGGAGCGTGTGCGAGCCAGCGGCGGCGCCTCGGCGCTGATCGCGCGATCGGTAGAACAAAATCTATCCTTACGAGATCTGGAGCGCGAATACATCCTGGAAGTCATGCGCCGCACAGGCGGCAACAAATCGCGCGCGGCTGAACTGCTCGGCCTCGACCGCAAGACGCTTTATCGGAGGCTTGATGAATATGATGAATAGGACTGATATATATCATTCCTATTTGTCCTATCTGTCCTAACCTTCATACAACGCAAAACTCAATCCATTGATAGTCAGCGGCTGATCCATTTCAATCAATTCGGGCAGTAATGAACCAGGGCCTTCCCATTCTTCATCCGCTGAATCAAGCAGCTTTTTCCAACCGCCGGATGGCGGGGCGTTAAATGGCGCCTCCCGCCGGTCGAAATTCATCACGATGAAGACCTGGTTTTCCGCGCTCCATCGGCGCAGCAGGACGAGCCGAGGCTCTTCCTGTCCGTGGACTTCAAGGCTGTTCTTGTCGAGCGCGGCGAGCGCCGAGGTTTCGCGGCGCAGACGAAACAGTTCGCGATAGAATTCGCGCAGCGCGCGGCCCCGGCCATGATTGCGTCTCTCCCAATCGAGCTTCGATCGCAGGAATGTTTCCAGGGCCTGTGGGTCGGGCGGCTCGCCCGCCCATTGAAAAGCGTTGAATTCCGCCTTCCGCCCTTCGCGCACGGCGCGAATCAGATCGGCGTCGCCATGACTGACGAAGTAAAGGAAAGGCGCCTCTTCGGCGTATTCCTCGCCCATAAACAGCAGCGGAATGAACGGCGAGAGTGATACGACGCCGGCCGCAAGTTTCAGCGCGTCGAATGAGACCAGTTTTGACAATCGCTCGCCGAGCATTCGATTTCCCGCCTGATCATGGTTCCGCGCAAAGACAACGAACTGACCGCCAGGTCTGTCGGCGGATGACGCGCCATGCCGGCGCCGGCGATGCTTCGAATATTCACCCGAATAAACGAAACCCTCCCTGAGGGCTTTGACGTAGTGCGCGACCTGGCCGTAGTCGCCGTAATAGCCGTTCCGCTCTTCGGTCAACAGCGCCAGCAGCGA
>DASUFM010000325.1:0-5388 GCA_036274535.1 Blastocatellia bacterium | reverse complement strand
GAACAAGTAGTATCTCAAAGTTCAGGCTACAGGCTAATAACTGGAAAACATCCAATAGCTATATACTGCCGTGGCCAGAGTAAGCGTCAACCCGATAACCGCCTGCCAACGTGGAATGGAAAATACTCCTGTGATGAGCGCCACCAGAAAGCTGATATTGCGAGTCCAAAGCAGGATTTCAACCGCTCTGGGCCGAGGTAGCGGATCCGGCCACGGTCCGCGGCCGACTGGGTTCATCTTGGCTATCCAAGCGTCACTGATAAGCATGACCAGAAAAGCGGGGATTACAATCCAGGCAACGATCTTGCGGAACTGTCTATACCGGCTCATCTTTTTATCAGCTTTTCGTTGAAATGGAGCCTTGGCGTTGGACTGTTCCGCCAGACGCCCAGTACAGAAATAATCCCCCGATCGCGCCAACCACTGCAAGCAACCAGCCGAACCCAATCACGCCAAACCAGATACCTGCCAGATAAGTCGGATACTTGACGACTAGATTACGCACTTCTCGACCTCCAATCCTTCTGTGTAATACCGTTCTCTCTCCGATTTCTGAGCAACGGCTATTCCGCAATGATAAGCGCTCTGAGGATGGAAGATACTGGAGATAGGTCGGACGGCGCTCAAGCAAGCGCCATCAATTTAAGACAATCGTCAGGTGTTTTAGTCGGTAATAGCCGCGGGAGTTTTTGCGTTAGGCGTATTGGTTTATGGCGATTTTGATCGAGCTTTCGAGGATAGAATCCATTTCGTCGGGGCCAAGATCAATCCCGTGATGTTTCTTCAACTCATAAAGGTAATCTTCGATACAGTTGCGCATCTCGTTCTTTATGTCAGGATTTGAGGCCCAGTCGACGATTCTGACCTGCTGAACGATCCTGTCGATCTCCATCGCCGTTTCGGTCGCGATTTTTCGCAGTTCCGGCGCCGGGGCGTTAAATTTGCCGAAGACCTCGTTGACCACGCCATAAAATGCCATGGCGGCGTCGCGATTCATCAACTCCGGCGGCAGATCGTCGTCCGAACGATCCCGGACGTTAGCCATTAAATCAGCCACCTGCTCCATACAATCAGCGTCACTGATTCGCCCTTCGCGCCAGGCTGACATCACTGTATCCAGGTTCTTCAAAGAGACGTGATAGGAGGACGGATCATCCTCTTTCGTGCGTTTTGTCATGGTTTCGGCCTTCGAAGCCGGCGCCTCAAGTATACTGCCCTGAGATTGAAGCTCGTCCCTGTCAATGACTGCGGCGAGCGGCTGGATCCGCGGTGTTTCTCTTGAAGCCATATGAAGATCGATCAGCTTCCGTGTCTTAGCTTCGCGCCCTTGGAAATCGAGTTCCTCGGCATAGGCACGTTTCACTCTAACACCCAATTTTTGAAAGAAAACCAGGTCATTCTTGTATCTCTCCAGCGTTCCGACTGGCGTATCGCTGATGAATTTGGCGCTCGAAAAGGCCACGCTCATCGCCCGGTTGAAAGCAGAGAATTTCTCGTAAAACCGCGCGCGCGCGTCGCCGTAGGGCAGTGACTGCTCGAAGGTCTCTTCCTCTCTCCGATCGCCCAGCTCTTCAAAGACCTCCCATAGCTCGGAGTATCGCTGCGGCAGTTTGGCCGTTTCTTCGGAAATGTCAGTCAGCGTCATCGTCAAATCCTCCCGTTCGAATTCGGGCAGTGACGCGTATAGATCGAGCGCTTTGCCGAGTTCACTCAAAACGCCAAAGTAATCGATGACGAAACCGAATTCCTTGCGCTCGCCCAAACGGTTGACCCGCGCGATAGCTTGCAGCAGGCCGTGTTCTTTGAGGTTCTTGTCCAGATACAGAACCATGTTGCGCGGCGAGTCGAAGCCTGTGAGCAGCTTATCGACGACGATGATAATTTCCGGCTCGTCGCCCCTATTGAACGCATCGATCAAAGATCTATTGTATTCCTTCTCGTTCCCATACTTTTCCATCATCCGTGGCCAGAAAGCCTGAATCTCGTCGCCATCGCGTTCAACAGCGTCGCCCCCTTCCGGAGCCTCTGGGGCTGAGATCAACACTTCGGAAGTGACAAGGCCGATCTCATCCAGATATTTTTTATATTTGATGGCGTCTATTTTCGATTCCGTCGCCAGTTGGGCTTTAAACGGCTTCGGGACATTTCTGATGAAATGCTCGCTGATGTCACGCGCGACCATGCGGATCCGCAGCTCGGTCTCCGGCGGGACGCGCCGGCCTTCGTAAAGCAGGGGGACTACAGCCTTGTCGCGCACGGCTTCAGCGATTGTGTAGGTGTCGATGAAGCCGCCGAATTTCGCAGCGGTGTTTTTATCTTTCTTTTTAAGCGGCGTGCCCGTGAATCCGATATAGCATGCGTTCGGCAATATCTTCCGCATTCGCGCATTGGTTTTACCGTACTGGCTGCGGTGGCTTTCGTCAACCAGGACGAAGATATTGTTGGAGTCACTTTGATAGTTTGACGACTTCACCGCGGTCTCGAACTTGTCGATTACAGTAGTGATGACCGCGGCCTTCCGCTGTGACAGCAGTTCGAGCAGATGGCGGCCCGTGGTCGCTTTAACCGGCTCCTTGCCGCAACTGTGGAACGTGGCCCAGATCTGATCATCCAGATCGACGCGGTCGGTTACCAGGATTATTCGAGGATCGGCGACGCTTTCTTCCAGCGCAATCGCTTTCGCCATCATCACCATCGTCAAAGACTTCCCCGACCCCTGGGTGTGCCAGATGACGCCGCCGGCTCGCCTGCCACCCTCTCCGACGCGCTTGATTCTCTCCAGCGTCTTCTTGACGGCGAAGTACTGCTGGTATCGGGCGATCTTTTTCTGGCCGGCGTCGAAGACGATGAACTGGCGCGCCATCTCGATCAGCCGTTCGGGCCGCAGCAGACAATAGATCGCCCGGTCCTGTTCCGTAACCGCCCGCCCTTCAATTTCCAGGTCATCGAAATAACGCCGCGCATAAGCGAAGGGACCGGCGAAAAGTTTATCCTTCTGCTCCTTTGTGAGTGGGTTGTTAACGAGCCGGCCGACTTCTTCATTGACGTCCTCTCGCTCCAGCCAATGCGCCCAGAATTCAGAGGTAGTTCCAGTGGTCGCGTATTTCGCCTCGTTCCACGAAATTGCCATGAGCGTCTGCGAATAGACGAAGAGCCGCGGAACATAGCCGCTTTGTTGATTGCGCAGATGCTTCGCGACAGCGTTTCTGATAGCGACCCTTTCATTGGGATCGTCGGGCCGATTGCATTCGATCGCCGCAAAAGGAATGCCGTTTATGAAGATAACGATATCAACCAGGCAGGTATGCGGCCCGGCGGCGCGCTCGATCTCAAACTCTTCAGCGACGTGAAAGAGGTTGTTCTCAGGGCGATTCCAATCAACGTAATTCAAAGTGAAGCTTTTCGAGTCGCCGTCAATTTTCTGTTCGAAACTCTTGCCCAGGGAAAGCAAATCGTAAATCCGCTCGTTCGCGCGGAGCAGCCCGTCGGTCAGGGCGACGTCTTTCAGAGTGTGAATCGCGGCCTGGATGTTAGCGTCGGAAAATTCATGGCTGGCGCCTTTGAAATCGATCCGGTTCAGGCGGCGCAACTGCTTTTCCAGAACTCCTTCCAGCAACACATTCGACAGATCGCCCCCGCGTTCCAGGCAGACCTCCTCCCGCCGCAGGTAGACGTAGCCCAGGTTTTGAAGCAGTTGTAACGCAGGAATCTGCGAGACGTGGTCTTCAATGAATGAAGGTGGTGATGAAGGGCGCGGTGTCATAGGTTGATTGCGCGTTTATGCGCGCTAAATTAACTTTACAAATTCGCCAGTCCAACCCGAATCTGACCCGTCAACAGCTTTCGCATCAGCCCCTGTTTTTGTCGTTTGAGCGCGGCAAGTTGTTGTCGCAGCAGATCCAGCTCGCGGTCGCAGGCGCTGAGAATCGCCGAGATGCGGCGTTGTTCTTCAAGCGGCGGCAGCGCGAATTTAAGCGCGGCGAGGTCTGAAAAGCGCGTCCTCACCAGCACGCTGCCGGTTCCGGCGTTCTCGGCGAACTGCGTCCATTGATGTGACAGACGGAAGTGATTCAGGAATTCGGGGTCCAGCCTGCTCTCATTGCATTTGAAGACGACATAATCGGGAGGCGCCAGCGCGTCCCCCGGGCCGCTCCATTTCGCGATCGAGCAGGTAGCCAGTCGCAGCGGGTCGTAGGCAAACCAGTTTTTTCTGACCAACTTGCATCGCGCTACGCTGTCGCTTCTGATTCTTTTGCGCATTGGAATCAATCCGTCGGCTTTGGCGACCGCGTAGAGATCTTTTTCAGTCAGAGACCCGAAGTTTTTCAGCTTTGATTCGAATGTCACGTCGCCGAGCCTGACACTCTCCCAATCCTGATCCTTGAAGTCCTCGACCCGCTTTCGCCCCGTGAGCAAACGCTGCATCAAACCGCGTTTTAGTCGATTCTCGGCGGCGACGCGCATTTCCGCGCGATCAACGGCGCGATCCCAGGTCAACAATATGTCCGCGATTTTACGCTGCTCTTCAATCCCGGGCAGTTCGATTTCAAATGATTGAAGCAGGTCGCTCGACAATCTTCCGGCGCCATGACTCGTTCGGCCGACCAGCGCCAACAGCCGCGATCTGTTCGCAGCCAGATAGAACCCCAGGTAATGGCCGTCGACGCCCCTGTTGGGGATCAGCGCCTTCAGGTCCTGATTGAAGGCTACGGCGCGCTCGGTCACTCCGACCGGGACGTCTTTCAGAAGCGTCATCCCGCGAACCAGAATCAGGACGCTTCCCGCTTCAATCAGGCGAGTCCCGTTATTGAGCCCTTCGCGAGTGACTTTCTCCATTGAATCGCTCAGCCGGAACTTCTTCATGTCCTTGGCGCTCAGCCAGGGAATTTCGCCGTTCCAGAAATCTGGAATCTCACGGCTGGGCGTCCCGCCGGACGCGAACTTTACAACCTCGCCCAAAGAGGCCTTTCGCCATTCTTTGATCATGTTCATCATTCACGATGTTACAGTTACAGATCCAGTTCGTTCATGCGCAGCTTCATTTCCGCCCGCGCGTCGGCAAGCTGCGCCTCCAGGTCTTCTATCTCTTTCTGCGCCGCTTCAACATCGACATCTTCCTCTTCCGCAAATGCATCGACATAGAGCGAAATGTTTAGAGTGAAAGCTTTCTCCCTGATCTCATCGTACGCGACGCGGCGGGCGTATTTCTCGATCGGATCGAAGTTTTTATAGGCCGCCACGATCTTGTCGATGTCTTGCGGGCGTAGCTTGTTCCGGTTCTTAGCGTATTCGTATTCGTGGCTGGCGTCGATGAACAGAACGTCGTTCGTCCTCTTTCCGTGATTGAAGATCAGGATCGCAGCCTGGATGCCGGCGCCGTAAAAAAGA
>DASUFM010000324.1:0-5165 GCA_036274535.1 Blastocatellia bacterium | reverse complement strand
AATCTATGCCTGCTTGAAACGATACTTGTCGATGCCCATGCTGGCGATCTTCGAGTCGAGGGTTTGTCGCGGGATTCCCAGTCTCGCGGCGGCGCCGGACGGGCCCGCGACCTTGCCCTTGCTCTCCGCCAGCGCATCCTCGATCAGTTCTCTTTGTTGGCGCTCGTCCAGGCGCAGCAGTCGCGCCGCGGGCGCGTTCTGCGAGCGCGACCCGCGCGCGTGTTCGCGCATCAAACACGTTTCATCCACGGAGAACGTAGCGCCGTCGCACAGAATCACCCCACGCTCGACCAGATTTTGCAGTTCGCGAATGTTACCCGGCCACCTGTAACTCTGAAACAGTTTCAGCGTCTCTACATCTATTTTCTTGATCTGCTTGCCGATCTTTTTCGCGTAGCGATCAATGAAGCGCTCGACCAGGGATGGGATGTCATCCGCGCGTTCACGCAACGGGGGAACCTGGATCGGAAAGACATTCAGCCGGTAGAAGAGATCCTCGCGAAACCTTCCCGCGGTCACCTCGGCCATCAGATCCCGGTTCGTGGCCGCCAGCACTCGAACATTCACGGAGATCGTTTGGCAGCCGCCGACGCGTTCAAACTCGCGTTCCTGCAGCACCCGCAGCAGCGCGATTTGCATATCCATAGGCAATTCGCCGATCTCGTCAAGAAAGATCGTTCCCCCGGCCGCCAATTCAAATCGCCCCAGGCGCCTCTGCATCGCGCCCGTGAAGGCGCCCTTCTCGTGCCCGAACAATTCGGAGGCGATCAGTGAAGACGGTATCGCCGCGCAATTCACGCGGATGAACGCTCTGCCCGAGCGGCGTGAACGTTTATGAATGGCGCGCGCGATCAGCTCCTTGCCGGTCCCGGTCTCACCCAGAATCAGAACAGTGGAATCCGTCGGGGCCACTCTATCCACTCGCGACAACACGCCGCGAAGGCCTTCCGAGGAGCCGGCGATTTCCTCGAAGCTCGAGGAGCGATCAATATCTTCGCGTAAGACGACGGCCCGCGGTATGGAGTCCGCGCCTCGTCGGAGTTCCCGCTCGGCGCGCTTGAGATCTTCGATGTCGGTGTTTGCGCCGCACCATCTGACGACCTGGCCATCTTCGTTGCGGACCGGCGATACACGAAACAGGAACCAGCGGTACTCTCCATCGTAACGCCGGATGCGCGCTTCCTCCTGACCTTCCACTTCCGAAGCAAAGGCGCCTGACCAGGCGTCCATCAGTTTCTCCAGATCGTCCGGATGAATTGCGACTTTCCACCCCCAACCGATGGACTGTTCAATTGACAGGCCCGTATAATCGAGCCATCGTTGATTGAGAAATTCGGCGGTTCCATCGGGCCGGCAGGTCCAGGCGTGCGTGGGAATCTCGTCAATCATTATTCGAATCTGGTCATCAGATTGTTTTATGCGGTTTGACGCTTTATCCAGGATCGGTGATCGATTTGAAATCCTTTCAGGATCGCTCTTCAGTTCAATGCGAATACCCTTTTCCCATCGCGTGGTTTTCCCTTCAACTGCTAACATAGGTCAAAACTCCTGTGGCGTTATCATTTGGCTTACGAACCTTTTACCTGTCGTCTCATCGGCGCTTGCCAGTCCCGAACTCAAACCTGCTTTGCAAGATCTTTCGCCGCGGCATAAGCGTCCAGCGGCGACAGCAATACGATCATCAGCCAGAGCGGGGCCGCGACCAGTATGCTGATAAGAAGCATCGCCAGACGGTTGGCGCGGAACGGTGAAGTCTGTTCCGACAGCTGTTTTGTTACAATGTTTATCAGCGGGCCCGAATATGACCTGCGCGGAGCCGCGCCGCCTGACAGCTGCGCGGTCGAGTAACTGGGAGCGCCGGCGGCGATAGCCCCGCTGTCGGTGTTATAATTTGATAGTTCAACGCCGCGGCTCTGGCTGACGCCGCAGCGGCGGCAGAATTTGTCTCGATCGATTTGCGCAGCGCCACAACCCTGGCAATGATTGAAACCGCTGGTCTCTGCTGTCTCTGGCGCGCACATACTTACCTCTTCTTCATGAACGTTGGTCTTTTTAACGTTTATCGATTTCTTGCGCGTCCGTGACGCGTTGATTCTCCGTAATTGCTCACGAGCTTATTTATCGCAAATAGGCTTGTGAGCAATTACGATGTTCCTTCGACCCTGCGCTTCATACTTTGCCTGATCAGGCCGCTGAAAACATCACCTGATCGAAGGATTTTCAGCTACCTATTTTGGTCGCGCTGGGATACCACTTTCCTGGTATCCGAGAGTTACCCCGACGGCCTTCGGCGACTGAAAGGATCACCTGGGTCTTGCTCCATGCCGAGGGCTTCGATTTTTACGCGAGGAAATAGGATGGTTTGATGAGAACGATTGACTGCGCTGAGGCGCTGGGAAGGAGAGGTGATGAGATGTTACTTTCCTTTTCTTGAAAACAGCGACCGGCGGGCGCTGGGCGATTTGGCGTACGCCAGGGAGGCGGGAATAATTAGCTCGGCCTCCGTACCGGAATCGGGTTTACTCAAGATCACCAGCTCCCCACCCACAAGTTTGGCGCGTTCGTGCACTCCCGCCAGGCCGTAGTGTCCCTCTCGCCTCCCTTCGGCAAGAACCTTCGGGTCAATGCCCTTTCCGTTGTCACGTACCCACAACCGAAGCTGCCGTTTGGCATACAGGATTTCCACTTCGATCCGCCCCGCTTGCGCATGCCGGAATGCGTTGCGCAGCGTCTCGCCTGCAATCCGGTAGACCTCGTCCCGGACGAGCGGAACGAGGTCCCTCGATGCGCCTTCCACAATCACACGAAAGTCGGGAGGGCTCGCGCCGGTTTGATCAGCGGCGAGCGCTTCTCCGAGCGTAGTGATCGCCTGGGCAAGCTCGTTGGTCACAACCGTCGAAGAACGCAACCCCTGCACCGCATCCCGGCCCTCGACGATCGCCTGCTGAGCCTGATCGATGACGCTCTCTAGTTTCTGCCGGGCTTCGTCAGGTCGATCCGGGAGCATGCGCGTCACAGCATGAAACTTCAGCAGGACGCCTTGAAAACTCTGCAGCATGGTGTCATGTAAATCCCTCGCGATACGTGTCCGCTCGCTGACGCGCCCTTCCAGCCGCAGGTTGAATTGCCGCGCGATCTGCCGCAGCCGCAGTTGATAGAGCGCGGCGAGAAGCGCCACGAAAGCGGCCACACACGACAAAAGGAACCAGGTGGTCTGGTAGTAAGCCGGGGCGATAGAGAAATCCAGGAACGCGCCAGCTTCGTTCCACACGCCGCTGTTGTTGCACGCCATCACGCGGAAGCGGTAGGCGCCGTGAGGAAGATCGGTATAGAAGGCCTTCCGGCGATCGCCGGCATCCTGCCAATCGCGGTCCCGGGGTTCCAGCTTGTAGCGAAACTTCACCTTTTCCGGCGCGGCGAGGCTGAGCGCTGTATATTCGATCTCCAGATCGCGTATTAACGGGGGCAGGCGCATCAGTCCATCTGCAGCGGCAGCCGGATCGTAGGCTTCGCGGTCGGCGGTGATCTTCTCGATGTGAACCGGCGGTGGAAGCTTATTGGTGCGAAGGCGCCGCGGATCAAAGAAGCTGACGCCGTCCCAGGGTAAGAACCAGAGTTTTCCATCTGAGGACTTGGCGACCTGAGGGCTGTAGTGGCTACCAGAATCAAGGATTCTTACTCCGTCGGAACCATCGAAAACCGTGGCGTGAATCGTCCGCTTCGCATCTTTACCCTGGTCCGCTGCGATGGCCCAGGCGTCGAGTTCCGTGCGCGAGATGCGCGCCAGGCCACAGGCCATGTATAGCCAGAGCGAATGGTCGTCGTCTTCCATCGACCAATGAACCGTATCGCATGGCAATCCGTTCTTGCTGGTCAGTGTGACAATACGGTCGTTTTTTAGCCGGCTGAGCCCGCCTTCAGTGGACGCCCAGAGCGTACCGTCCTGTTCGAAACGCAAGTGGTTGACACGGCCCTCGCCCAGACCATCAGTGGATGCGTACGACGCGCGGACCTGACCGTCAACTAAATAGGCGATGGCGCCAAGATGAAATCCAAGCCATATGCCACCCTGTAATGTATCGGCTACTAGAGCGCTGGCATGGTCCTTATGTCCAAGCATGGTCCAGGGACTCTGCTGGACCTCACTCCCGCGGAGCAAACGAAAAAGACCGAAATCCTCATTGACGATCCACAGATTCCCTGCGGTGTCTTCACCGATGGAAAGCACAGTACCGCCGGGAACGCCGCTTATGGAAATGAACCGGTCATTCTCAAGATAGCCGATGCCCCGAAGAGTGGAGCCCCCCCCAACCCAGATTCGCCCGCGATTATCCTGAAAAAGGGATTTCGGAATAAGTCCGTTGAGTTTGCCGCCTGGTTTACCTGCGCGGGAGCCGAAAATAGTAATTTGCCCGTTATTCCATCGGTTCAAACCACCATATGTGCCGAGCCAGACGCTTCCATCCCTGGCCGCTAGAACGGATCCGACGTTAGAACTCGACAAACCCTGATTTACAGAAAGCGTGGGGACGGCAAAGTCGCGAAAGCGGTCGAGGCCGTTGGCGGTAGCTATCCAAATACTGCCCTCACGATCCTCAAAGATCGTGAGAACGTGTTCGCCTGTCAAGCCATCGGATTGCGTAAACACATCTGTCTTTCCTTGGTGTAAATGCACAAAGCCTCGGTCCGCAGTCCCGATCCATAGACCGCCATCGCGATCGCGGAGTAGCCTTTTGCCCTTGAACTGTCCAAGGGTTTTGGGGAGGTAAAACGCCTCAGTTCTTCCGTCAATGAGACGTTGGATTCCGCCATTCCTGCCCACGAGGAGTGCGCCATCAACGTCTTCACCCAGGCACTGAATGCCGTTCGGCTCGCCTGGCAGAGGATAGAATTTTGGCGGACCAGGTTTCCATCGCCACAACCCTGTCTTCACTCCCGCCCAGAGATTGCCCTTGCTGTCCTCATAAAGATTGAATGCTCCGCGGCCAAGAGCGCCGTCCTCCCCGTAGCACTGGATTCTGCCCTGGTGAATCGCGCAGAGCCTTCCAATGGTTGCCGTTAGTCCGCTTGCCCATACTGTGCCTTCATGGTCCTCAATGAGCGCAAAGATATACTGTCCGGCAAGCTCTGAGTAATTGGTGAGCCTGCCATCCTTCCAGCTTGCC
>DASUFM010000323.1:0-9418 GCA_036274535.1 Blastocatellia bacterium | reverse complement strand
GGTTGAAGATCGTGCTGAGCATCATCGGCGCGCTGACGTTGATGATCGGCGGCATCGGAGTGATGAACATCATGCTGGTCAGCGTCACTGAACGTACGCGCGAGATCGGCGTGAGAAAAGCGTTGGGCGCAAAACGCCGGCACATTCTGATTCAGTTCCTGCTCGAAGCCCTGGTGATCACTTTCCTCGGCGGCCTGCTCGGGATTTTCTTCTCTTACCTCCTCGTAACCTTCGCCGGCCATCGTCCGTTTCTGGCCGAACTGCTGGAAGACCCGACTCGGCAGACAGACATCTACCTGATGCTCTCGGGCGACGTTGTTTTGACCGCGACCAGCATTCTAATGATCGTAGGCGTCATCAGCGGATTGTGGCCAGCCCTGCGAGCCTCAAGGACCGACCCTATCGAATCCCTCCGGTACGAGTGAACCTGGGAGCGACGGCCTCCTTGCCCGCGGGCAGCTCCCTAAGGCGCGCTACAGGGTAGGCAAGGATGCCGGCGCTCCCAGGAGTAAATTTTGCGGTTCCCTCACATTAATACAATCGCCCGTTCACTCCTGACACTTGGAGCCAATTACTTTATACTTATACACGCGTGGATGAACTAAATAGCGCAATCGTAGAATATCGTCGGCAGGCGGACGAAATGAATGAGCTTGTTTCGAATTGTCCGGCCGGCGCCGTCGTTTGGCCTCCTGGCGTCGACCGATGGTCGATCCTGGAGATCGCAGCGCATTTGGCCGACGCCGAGTTACTGGAACCGGCGCGAATTCGCCGAATCATCTCCCACACCGCAAAGCATCTGGGTCAAATGCGCTCGGCCGCGATGGCTTATGAAGCTTCAAACAACAAACCGCAAGATCGATTGCGCGTTTGAGAGGTATGAAAATGGCAAAAATGAAAGATAAAATCCCCAGCCCGGGCCAGACCAAGGTCAAAGAAACAAAAGATAAAGATACTAAAGAAACTAAAGAAACCAGGACCAAAGATATTAAAGGCAAAAGTAATCTGGTAGGGCGCGTCAAGAAAGTCATTAAAAAATCGCGCCGCAAGCTGGGTGAAGAGAAATTCGAGAAGGAATTGAGGCGAACTATCGAATTTCTCGCGCAATTGCAGACGAAGCTCGACGCCACACATAGCGTCAGAGAGAACGGTAAGGCTCCGGCGAAGGTTGAAAAGAAGGCGGAGCCGAAAGCCCTGACGAAGATTGAAAGGAAGACCGCCAAAAACGCTCTGAAGAAGGCGCAGCCGGATAAAAAGAACGGGAAAAAGTCCGACGGCAATGGAGTGGGCAAAAAACGCAAGGGATTGCGAATCAAAGACGCGGCCCCGGCGGCGGAGCCCGTCACATTGCAGGTCGAAGCGGCGCCTAAAGGACGATAGTGCGGCGATCACGCATCCATGGCCATATTGATTGATTCTTTCTACAACGGCGCGCGCGGCCCCGTCCGATACTGGCTGCGCATCTGCGGCCATCTTGTTTCAGACACTTCGCTGGATGAATTGCATCTGTTCGCCGAGAGCCTGGGACTCCGGCGCGAGTGGTTCCAGGAGAAATCAATCCCTCACTACGACCTGACCGGCGAAGTTTACGAACTGGCGCTGCGGCGCGGGGCGGCGCTCGTCTCTTCGCGCGAGATCGTGCTGCGCGCGGTGCGGATAGACGGAAAACCGAAAATGAGATTTAAGCCCGATTAAGGTGGGAAGCGCGCCAAATTGACAGCCCTTTAAACCGCGTGCTACTTTGGCCGTTCTTTTTAAGCATCCTCAATTCACAGGAGATCGGTCATCGGCATGGAATCTCTACTCACAATTCAAATCGGCGATCTGATCTTTTATTTCATCGCCTTCATCCTCTCGCTTTCAGTTCATGAGTCCGCTCATGCTCTGACCTCGTACTGGTTCGGCGACGACACCGGCCATTTGCAGGGGAGGATATCGCTGAATCCGATGGCCCACATTGATCCCATCGGGACAATCGTGATTCCCTTGATCGGCTTTTTATCAGCCGCGCAGGGTCTTCCGCCTTTGATCGGATGGGCGAAGCCTGTTGAGACCAATCCCCTGAGATGGCGCAACAAGGACGTGGCCAACATCTCCGTTTCGGCGGCGGGGCCGATCAGCAACCTCCTGCTGGCTCTGATGTTCTTCATCGTGATGAAATTTATGATCCTGAGCGGGACGGTGGAACCCGCCTACATCAGGCCTTTCACATTCATCAGGCCCATGGCAGGGCAGCCTGATTGGATGTTGCCGCTTTGCACGTTTCTGAGTTTGATGTTGATGGTTAACGTGGGTTTGGCGATCTTCAACCTGATTCCGATACCGCCTTTGGACGGCAGCCACGTTCTCGAAACGCTGCTTCCTGACAGTCTCAAGGATGTTTACGACCGGATTCGGCCCTTCTCATTGATTATCTTGATGGGGCTGCTCTGGATTGGAGTTTTCGGAGTTATTTTGGGCCCTGTGCGCAATTTGGTAATCAGTTTGCTCTGGGGCTACTGACAGATTATTGAAGAAGCCGTATGAAAAGGATTGTTAGCGGAATGCGCCCTACAGGTCGTATGCATCTCGGAAATTACGAGGGCGCGCTTAAAAACTGGGTCAAGCTGCAGGACATCTACAAGAGCTACCATTTCATCGCCGATTGGCACGCGCTCACCAGCGATTACGCCGACACCTCGAAGATCAACGAAAACACGATGGCGATGGTCACCGACTGGCTGGCCGCCGGACTCGATCCGAACAAGACGACCATCTTCGTCCAGTCGCTCGTGCCCGAACATGCCGAACTGCACATCTATTTTTCGGCGGTCACTCCGCTGGGCTGGCTCGAACGCGTGCCGACCTACAAGGAGCAGCGAGAAAATATCACGGACAAGGACCTCGGCAATTACGCGTTTCTCGGTTACCCCGTGCTGCAGGCCGCCGACATATGCATGTACAAAGCCGATTACGTGCCGGTCGGCCAGGATCAGGTCGCGCATGTGGAATTAACTCGCGAGATCGTTCGCCGCTTTAATAATTTTTACGGCGAGATCTTCCCCGAGCCCGAAGCGCTGCTGACGGCAAACCCGAAGCTCATCGGAGTGGACGGGCGTAAGATGTCGAAGAGTTACAACAACACCATCGAACTCGGCGATTCGCCCGACGTGATTCGCGCGAAGGCGCGGCAGATGATCACCGACCGTACGCGCGTCAGACGCTCCGATCCGGGCCATCCCGAAATGTGCGACGTCTGCCAGATGTATCGCCTGTTCGTCCCCGCCGCGGTCGCCGATGAATTCGACGATGGGTGCCGTAGCGCCCGCATCGGCTGCGTCGACCACAAAAAGGCGCTGGCCGACGCCCTGATCGAATATCTGGCGCCGATCACCGAACGGTTGAATTATTACCGCGAGCGGCAGGACGAAGTGCGAGACATCCTGATGGAAGGCTCAAAGCGGGCGCGCGAAGAGGCCGGGCGCGTGATGGGCGAAGTCCGCAAGGCGATGAAGATAAGCTGGGCGTGAATAATGGCGAAAACACCTTCCCAAAAGAGCAAGAGTCCTTCAGACGCCGCAAGCGCCGCCCTCGCTGAAGCGCCGGAACGACCCGGTCTGGAGGACGAAGCGCGGCGCGATGATTACCGCGTCAAACTGGAAATTTTCGAGGGACCGCTCGACCTGTTGCTCTACCTGATCAAGAAGGACGAGATCGACATCTACGACATCCCGATCTCGCACATCACGGAACAATACCTGGCTTATCTGGAGCTGATGCAGGAGCTGGACATCGCCGTCGCGGGCGATTTTCTGGTCATGGCCTCGACGCTGATCTTCATCAAATCGAAGATGCTGCTCCCGCCTGAGCCTAAGGCCGGGGGCGAAGAAGACTTGACCGAAGACCCGCGCGCGGAACTGGTCGAGCGGCTGCTCGAATACCAGAAGTTCAAATCGGCGGCGCAAATGCTGTATTCGCGCGGCGAGATCGAGTCGGCGTGCTTCACGCGCGGCCCGCTCGAAACCGACAGCAGCAATCCGGAGGTCTCTGCGACCGTCTTCGACATTCTCCGCGTCTTCCGCGAAATCCTCAAACGCGCCGAGGCCAAGATCGAAATGGAGATCGCGCGCGACGAGATGACGGTCTCCGAAAAGCTCGCGCAGATCCACGCCATGCTCGAAGAGCGCGAGCGGATCAATGTGCGCGAACTGTTCGAGATGTCCCGCTCGAAGCGCGAGTTGATCATCACTTTTCTGGCCCTTCTGGAACTGGTCAAGGAGTGGAAGATCTATCTGACGCAAAGCGAACTGTTCGGCGACATCTTCGCCCGAAAACGCGCCGAGGCGCCGCAGGACACCGATGAGGAGCAGGTCGAATCGAGCAGTCAAGAAAGTGAGACAGACTTGAGTGTGTCTGTGACATGAATCGAGATGAAAAGGTGTTTATGGTGTTTGAGAAATAAATGCAACAACAATTGTGGCGCGGGTTGTTTACCCGCGCTATCTCCTGCCGAAGAAGCGCGAGTAAACAACTCGCGCCACACATCGGCGCATTATTTTTTTCGACAACCATTAACGCACGGTATGTAAATGTATTCCCTTCTACGTCGCATCAGCGACGATTGAATTGGTAATTGAATCGTGCGAACTTGATGGTTCAGCCGTCGCTGACGCGACGTGATGACGAACTGCCGCCACCGTGCGTTGAAACGCACGGCTAAACTCAGACCGTCGCTATGCGACGAAGAAGGCGGTCATTTCGCGCAAAAATGCGGGGAATAGCAAGACCAAAAGTCTGTCCCCCTCCAGCGATATGATTGAAGATAACCAGGAATATGAAGAAGTCGCCTTGCCGGCCGAAGATGCGCCCATAAATCAACCAGGCGAGGCCCAGTCCGAGGCCCAGTCCGAGGCCCAGTCCGAGGCCCAGTCCGAGGCCCAGTCCGAGGCCCAGTCCGAGGCCCAGTCCGAGGCCCAGTCCGAGGAAGGATTCGATGAGCAGGAACTGGCTGAGATCCTCGCGGAAGATCAATTGATCGAAGACGAGTTTCTCTCTTCCGATATTGAAGAGGGCGCGGAAGAGAGCGCCGAGGACCAGGAGGCGGAGAAGGTCGACAGCATCGCATTGGAGCCGGATTCGGCGCCTGCGGTCGGAGCGTTGAACGGAACGTCTGAGAACTCTTCAGACGCCGGCGATGACGAGATCAAAGCGACGCGCGAAGAGTTGAAGCCGGTCATCGAAGCCTTACTGTTTGTCGCCGATGAGCCGTTGCCGTTCAAACAACTTTGTAAAATTCTGGGCGACATTCCCGAAGAAGACGTGATGTCGGCGCTCAACGAACTGGTCGCCGATTACGAGCAGCGAGGGAGCGGGCTGGAGGCGCGAGAAATCGCGGGCGGATGGAGAATCTCAACGCGCCCGCAATATCACGAGTTCATACGCAAATACCTGAAATCCCGTCCTTCAGCGCGACTCTCGCTCCCCGCGCTCGAAACGCTCGCGGTGATCGCCTACAAACAGCCGATCACGATCCCGGAAATTCTCGAAATCCGCGGCGTCACCTCCTCTTCGGCTGTCAAGACGCTTCTGGAAAAACGGCTGATCGTCACCAAGGGCAGAAAAGAGACCGTCGGCCGTCCGATGATGTACGGCACATCGAAAGAATTTCTGATCCAGTTCGGGCTGAAAGACCTTACGGAGTTGCCGAGCATCGAGGATTTCGAGGATCTGGCGCAATAGCTCCATTTTCCATTTTCCATATTAGATTTGTCATTTGACATTGCGGAAATCCGATCTTCTCCAATGTCAAATGACAAATCTAATATGGAAAATGGAAAATGGTATTTTACGACATTTAGTTAGCTGGATTACTGAATTATGCGATTGAGAGCGCCCGCCAGACATTTTTCGATGATCCGCAGTTTTCATCTGGCCGATCTCTTCACCATAGCCAACGGCCTTTGCGGGATGGTGGCGATCTTCGAGGCGATGAAATTTCTCCGCTCCGGCGATGAGAGAGAGGCTTTCGCGGCGGCGGTTTTAATCCCCATCGCGCTGGTCTTCGACCTGTTGGACGGGCGGATCGCGCGTTGGCGCCATATGTCCTCGGCTCTCGGCAGAGAGCTGGATTCGCTTGCCGATATGATCTCGTTCGGCGTCGCGCCAGCCGCAATCGCATTCGCAGTCGGCCTCAATACCTGGCTGGATCAGATCATCCTGATCTTTTTCGCGATTTGCGGATTGAGCCGTCTGGCGCGCTACAACATCACCGCCGACTCCCTCTCGGCGAGCACGGGCAGGGTCGAATATTTTGAAGGAACGCCCATCCCGACCAGCGTCATTCCCCTCGGATTGCTCATGATCCTTTTCTATAAAGGCAATCTATATCCGGCAAGACTCTTCGGCGTCGTTTTTCACTGGCCGGTCGCGCTCTTCCTCATCTCAGGCTCCCTGATGGTCAGCAGAACGATCAGAATCCCTAAACCATAAGATCTTAGCCACAGAGACACAGAGACGCAGAGACTGGGAGATGGGGCGAAAAAGCCCTTTGGTTTCTTTGTTTTTCTGGCTCTGTGTCTCTGTGGCTCTGTGGCAAATCCCATTTGGCCCATTTGGCCCATTCGGTTTGACGGCTGATTGGCGCGCAAGTACTATCAAATTGATATGAAATCCGACGTGATCATTCCCCAATACGCAATCCGTCAATGCGAGATGATCGAAGAATTCGAGGCATGCGTGCGAATGCAGGGCGAAGTGTGGCAATTTTCTGATCTCGACATATCGCCGCTGCGTTCATACGTTGTCTCGCGTAACAGCGGCGGGTTCACTCTTGGCGCGTTCGCCCCGTCTAATAAGCTGTTGGGTTTCTCGCACGCGCTGGCGGCCTTCGATGAAAAGCTGCGGCCTTATTACTATTCGCAAATGCTGGCGGTCGAACCGCCGCTTCAAAACGCCGGCATCGGCGTAAAGTTGAAGTGGGGACAGCGCGACCTGGCCCTCAAAACGGGCGTCCCGCTCATAACCTGGACTTTCGATCCGCTGCAATCGCGCAACGCCCATCTCAATATCGTCAAACTCGGCGGCGTCGTGCGGCGGTATTGTCCCAATTATTACGGCGCCAACAGCAGCAGCGCGCTTCATCGCGGTCTGGACACCGATCGATTGTTCATCGAGTGGTGGGTGCGCTCGCCGCGCGTGGCCGGCGCGCTCGAAGGAGTCCGCCGCGCCGATAAACCGGAAGCGGTCGTCGAAGTCCCGCGAGACATCGGAGAGATAAAGAAACGCGATATGGACGAAGCCCGCTACTGGCAGATGCGGATCCGCGACGGGTTCCAGAAGTATTTGAGCGAGGGATTGTATTGCGCCGGATTCGAGGCCCATCCGAATTCCCACAGCCGTTACCTGTTTTTCAAGGATCATCAACAAGAGAAGGAAGACAATTACAAACGATGAAAATCGAACGCATAGAACTCCGTGAAATCCAGGCGCCGCTGGTCGCGCCGTTTGAAACCAGTTTCGGGCGCACGACCGGTCGCCGCATCATCCTCGTCAAAGTCTTCAGCAGCGGACTGGCGGGCTGGGGCGAATGCACGGTCGGCGAGCATCCCTTTTACAACCACGAATCCACGGAGAGTTGCTGGATGATCATCCGCGATTACGTAGCCCCTGCGTTGCTGGGCCGCGAAATCGAATCGCCCGAACAGGTCCCGCAATTGACCGGGAAGATTCGCGGGAACAAAATGGCGCGGGCCGCGGTCGAATGCGCCGTCTGGGATCTGGAGGCGCGGCGACAGGAGATGCCTTTGTGGCGATTGCTCGGCGGAAATCTGGAGGAAATCAATTGCGGCGTCTCGATCGGCCTGGAGGATAGCGACGCCGCGATGCTCAGGAAAGTCGAGAAGGAAGTCGCCGCCGGCTACCAACGCATCAAAATCAAGATCAAACCGGGACGCGACTACGAGATGATCAAAGCGCTCCGCAAAGAATTTCCCGAGAAGCTGATGTCGGTGGACGCCAACTCCGCTTACACGCTCGCCGACGCCGATCTGCTCAGGAAGCTGGATGAGTTCAACCTGCTGATGATCGAACAGCCGCTGGCTTACGATGACATCATCGACCACGCCGACTTGCAGCCGCAATTGAAGACCTCGATCTGTCTGGACGAATCGATCCTGAGCCTGGACGACGCGCGCAAGGCGTTGAAACTCGGCGCGTGCCGGATCATCAACGTCAAGCTGGGCCGCGTCTCTGGCCATACGGAGGCGCGCAAGATTCAGGCCTATTGCCACGAACGCAACATTCCGGTCTGGTGCGGCGGAATGCTCGAAGCCGGCATTGGCCGCGCGCACAACATCGCGATGTCCACGCTGCCCGGCTTCACGCTGCCCGGCGACGTTTCGGCCTCGAAGCGCTACTGGAACGAAGACATCATCACGCCGCCGGTCGAAGTCACGCCGCGCGGAACCATCCCGCGCCCGGCAGGCGTCGGGATCGGCTATGAAGTGAACGAGAAGCGAATCGACGATTTGACGGTCAGGAAAGAGGTTATCCAGCAGTGAGCAAGAGCGCGCGCACTCACGTCACATTTGCGACTGAACTTTTCAACGCTACGGACGTGAAGGATTACTTTATCAATCCACGTTGTTTCGGCGACGATTGCGCGCGATGGTTGATTGACCGGCTGTTTTCGCAAGGTGTCGGAAACTTAGATAGCCAGCCATCCCAGGAAGATTGGGGCTGGCGTTTCAACATCGCCGTGGGACGGCAATGTTTCATGGTCGGCGTTGGACTTTATGAAGCCGAAGCTTCGCCAAATACGTGGTTGGTGTTCATTGAGTCTCAATTGGGGTGGTTGAGCGGAAAACTTTCTGGCAAGTCAGACGAGACTGACTTGTCGACGATTTGCAAGACGATTGATCGCGCTCTCAAATCCGCATCTGAGATCAGCGATGTTCGTTGGCATGCCAAAGAAGATTGGCTTAAAGGCAAGGATCGGAATTGGCGTTCTGATCCTGACGAAATTTGAAAGATAATTGCAGTATGCGACACATTCTGATTCAGGTAAATGATCCCGCTTCCCCATCCGCGCGCAAGCTTATCGAGCGCCTCGACAAATACCTGACAGATTTATATCCGGCGGAAAGCAATCATCTGCTTTCAGTGGAGGCGCTTCAACAACCCAATGTGACTTTCCTGACCGCCAGCGTCGACGGCGAGGTCGCCGGCTGCGGCGCCTTCATCAATCAGGGCGGAGAGTATGCGGAAATCAAACGGATGTTCGTTTTGCCTCAGTTCCGCGGGATAAAACTAGGTCACCGCATCCTTGAAGAGATTGAAAATCTCGCACGGGCTTCGGGCCTGGAACTCGCGCGCCTCGAAACCGGCATCCATCAGTCCGAAGCCCTGTTTCTATACGAAAACGCAGGCTATCAACGCCGAG
>DASUFM010000322.1:0-4389 GCA_036274535.1 Blastocatellia bacterium | reverse complement strand
TCATCTACCCGGACCATCACAGAATGGCCGAGCAAATCCGCTGGTGAAGCGTCAGAATCAGGACGCTTCGCCGCGACGACCAGATCTCCCTCGCCAAAAGAGAGTTGCGCCCGGTGATTCCCTATCCGCAGCCGTTCCACGAATCCGAACGAGCGGCAGAGCCATTCGACCGCCTGGCGCACGTCAGGATAGACAAGTACAGGAATAATTACACTTGTTGGCATGGAACGGTTTCTCATATCGCTCTCGCCAAAGAATCCAATTGTTACGACTTAAAGAATTTATTGGGAACGCGCGGAAAGTATACTCGCCCTGCTATGCGATGGCTAGCCGCAACCCTGATCCAAGGTTGAGATTGTCCGCATATTCGATGTGAAGCACGCGCCTCGGTTCGGCCCCGAGCGCCTTCGATGAGGAATGAACGAGCAGCGGTCTCATCGCTAATACGCCGCCGCGCTGAACCAGACACTCAACTTTTTCCTGCGTTCTCGCAAGATCGAGGATTTCATCATCCCTCAACACGCCGCGAAGATGCGATTCCGGTATGACCCGCAGCGGGCCGTTCTCGATCGTTGAAGCGTCGAGATGAACCCGCAGCGCCAGAATGCGAGACAGGGCCCAGGCCGGAGCGTGCGCATAGAGGATTCCGGCCTTCACCGACCAGGGGCTCCATTCCGCCGAATCATTCCGCGATTCCAGCGGCAGCGCCGTGTCCTGATGCCAGGCGACGAGCCAGTTCGCCCGCGCCGACTTGTCGAAGAGCGTCGCACGGTAAGGGACCGCGCCATCGCCGAGAGCGCGCCTGGCGATCCGAAGCAGGCGATCATCTTTCGCCGCCGCTTCGATTGCGGGAATGGACATCAGATGGCGAGCGCCCGCGCGACTGCGCCCCTGCAGATTCAATGGCGCGGCCTTGATGAGTTCATCGCATTCACGATCCGAGATGATGTTGTTTTCTATCCAGAAACCTCGGGCGCGCGAATCGAACACGCGGCCGGCGCGCGTACCTGATTCTGATGTAACCATCCTTTTCGCTTCCATGAAAAACATCCACGAAGTGACACGAAGAACCTCGAAGGAAAAGACAAAATCTTCGAGATTCTTCGTGTCACTTCGTGAATGTTACTGCAGTGTTTCCCTGAACAGATCAGTCAGCTTCCCGAAAGCGCGTTCGGCCTGGGCTTCGTTGTATACCGGACTGTCCAGCGCGGTCCAACCATGATAAGCCCCTTCGTAAACTTCGCTCTCGTATTTATCGCCGCTGGCGTCCCAGGCTTCGAGCGCGCGGTTGAATTTCTCTATCGCCTCCGCAGGCATGCTGTTGTCATTGACGGCATGCGCGAAATAGAGCCGGGCCTTGACGCGCGGCAGGACCAGATGAGGGCTTGTTGCGCCGTCGGTGAAAAGCCTTGTGCCGTGGAATGAAGCGGCGGCTGCGATCATGTCCGGACGCGCGGCGGCGGCTCGCAGCGCCATTGAGCCCGTGAAGCAATGCCCGACTACACCCATCGCGCCTTCGCTGACAGAATCATCCCCGGCCAGGAAATCGATGTAATCCGAGGCGTCGCGCTCCATGGCTTCCGGCGTTACGGGCGCCGACAGTTCGGCGATCCGCTTCATCGTTCGCTCTTCTCCCAGCCGTCTCGGGAAATCCCACAGCGGAGGCCGTCCAACCCGGTAGAACACATTAGGCAGCAATACGCAGTAACCTTCAGCGGCGAGCCGGCGCGCCATATCTCGCGTCGCCGGGCGTATGCCTCCGATGTCGGTTAAAAAGACGACGCCGGGCAAGCGGCGCTCGCCTTCAGGCCGAAACAGGACGCCTTCGGGCGTTCCGTCAGTCACTCGTATTTCGATTTCTTCTTCGATCATGCGTTCATCTTTCGACACAATACATAACAAGATATCGTGAACACCATGGACAGGCAATCTTCCTTCATTTCACCGGTTTGCCGTCCGCGTCGATGTAGTTGATCTGCCCCAGGTTCAGTTCCTTTATCTTCGGCTCGATCACGGCGCGGTCGCCGACGATCAGCAGGATCAGATGCTCCGGCAGCAGACTCTTCTTCGCCAGGGCCGCCAGAGCTTCGGGCGTCGTCGCGTTCACCGCCGCCGGATACTTGGAATAGAAGTCATCAGGCAGGTTGTAGGTCACGATATCGCTGATCTTGCCCGCGACCCCGCCCGCCGTCTCGTACTGGCCCGGCAGTGACATCGTCAGGTTGCTTTGCGCGAATTTGACCTCGTCAATGGTCGGAGGCCGGGCGTCACGAATCTCGCGCAACTCCTTCATCAGTTCCTGCAGCGACTCCTTGGTCACGTCCGTTCGCACGGGCGCGTAGACGGCCAGGAGGCCCTGTCCTTTGGCCTGGAACGGGAAAGTTCCCGCGCCGTAGGTGTAGCCTTTCTCTTCGCGCAGGTTCATGTTGATGCGCGACGTGAACTGGCCGCCGAGGAGCGCGTTGAGAACTTCAAACGGCGTGGCGTCGGGGTCGTTGCGCGGCGCGAGCAAATGGCCGCCGATGATGACCGATTGCGCCGCGCCGGGTTTATCGATCAGATAAACGACCGTCTGCTTCGGCTGTTCGCGCGTGGGGACGGCGATCTTCGGCGTCTCGCCCGGCTTCCAGGAGGCGAAGGCTTTTTCGAGCAAAGGAGTGATCTCCTTGAGCGTCGTGTCGCCGGTCACGACCAGCGTGGCGTTGTTCGGTTTGAACCAGAGGCGGTGGTAATTGACCAGGTCGTCGCGCGTGAAAGCCTTGACCGATTCGGGCGTGCCTGATCCGGTGAGCGGCTGGGCGTAAGGGTGGCCTTCGCCGTATAGGAGCGTCGGCAGGATGCGCAGGGCCAGCGCCACCGGCGCGCCTTTCTCGAAGATGATGCGTCCGAGCGTCTGCTGGCGCTTACGTTCGATTTCGGCTTCCGGAAAGGATGGATTGAGAATCACATCGGCCCAGAGCGAAATCGAAGGCTCCAAACGTGACTTGAGCGCGTTCAGGCTGACTGTCGCGCTGTCCAGGGAAGCGCCCACGTCGAGTTGCGCGCCCAGCATTTCCGCCTCATCACTGATCCGCAGAGCGGAGCGCGTCGCCGTGCCTTCGGTCTGCAGGGCGGCTGCGAACGACGAAAGGCCGAGTTTCGTCTTCGGATCGGCCGACCAGCCTCCGCGCACGATCAAATTAAACTGTATGGTCGGAACCTTTTTGCTCTCCGCGATGACGACTTCGAGGCCGTTCGAGAGCTTCGCGCGTTGAAGCCCGGGCAGAGTCAGACTTGCGGCGGCGCCCAGCGCCGGCATTTTCGAACGGTCGAAGCCGGGCGCCTCGGCGGCGGCCGCGTATTCCGGCATCGGCGTCACGCGCATCACCGCGCGCCCCTCATGCAGCCAGCGCCGAGCCGCCGCGTGAATCGTCGCCGGCGTGACGGCGTAATAGCGCGCGAAATCCTTCTCCAGAAAATTGGGATCGCCGAGGAAGGTTTGATAATTCGCCAGCAGATCGCTCTTGCCGCCGAAGCCGCCGATGCGTTCGAGCCCGCGCAATTTGTCCGCAAGAATCGTGGTTCGAGCCCGCTCGACCTCTTCGTCCGACGGCGGCGTGGCCCTGACTTTCTCGACCTCTTCCCAGACCAGCGGTTCGATCTCGTCCAGCGTCCTGCCTGGCGCGGCCGTGACCGTGATCGTGAACTTGCCGCCTATCTCCTGCGCCGGGTTGCTGACTGAAACATCCTGCGCCAGCTTCAAATCATAAACGAGCCGCTTGTAAAGCCGCGAGCTTTTCCCTCGCCCCATAATGCCTGAGAGCAGATCCAGGTTGGCTTCACCCTGGGTGAAGGCCGCGGGCGAGTGCCACGCGATATACAGGCGTGGCAATTTCACCCGGTCGTCCATGCTCAAACGGATTTCACGCTGCAACTCGGGAACCCATTCCTTCATCCTCCCGGTCTGAGGGCCGACCGGCGGACCCGGCGGAATCGGGCCGAAATACTTCTCGACCATCGCCTTCGTTTTCGCCACTTCTATGTCTCCGGCGATGACCAGAACGCAATTGTTCGGCGTGTAATAATCCTTGAAGAAATTCTCCACGTCCTGCTTCGACGCGGCGGTCAGATCTTCCATGTACCCGATGCCCGGCCAGCTGTAGGGATGATGCATGGGATACATCGCCGCGTCCATACGCTCCTCGACCAGTCCGTACGGCTGATTGTCTATGCCCTGTCGCCGCTCGTTCTTGACCACCTCGCGCTGGTTGTCCAGCCGCTCCTGCGTCATCGACGGCAGCAGGCAGCACATCCGGTCGGCCTCCAGCCAGAGAGTGAGTTCGAGCGCATGCGACGGCACATTCTGAAAGAAGTTCGTCCGGTCGTTACTGGTCGTGCCGTTGAGATCGG
>DASUFM010000321.1:0-4154 GCA_036274535.1 Blastocatellia bacterium | reverse complement strand
AACGTCCGGCTCGATCCCAATTTGTCACCCCCTTCTTCGAGAGGCGATTGTGAGAGACGAGCAAGGTGACCAGGGTCACCAACGGAATCAGCCCCGTCCCGAGCCCCATCAACCAGACGCCGAAACTGCGCGCCAGGGCCTGGCCGAAACTGAGGTTGCTTCCGTTCTTGTTGCTCACCCTGACTCTCAACAAAGCCTTGCCGGGCGTGTAACCGAAAGCGGCGATCAGAGCGGCCTCGATCGGAATCCAAAGCGCCAGCGCCAAAAACTGAACAAACTGATCGACCAGCCGGTTATTCGACATTTCATCGGGGAGGACAATGTAAATGGGCGAGCCGGCAATAATAACGATCAGCGCCATGTCAATTGAACGCGCCCAATACCGCACCCATGGGCGTATCTGCGGCCCTTCTTCAACCAGATCGGCGCCGATCTCAGGCGCCGGGCGTAGGTAAATTCCTTCGACCTGATTCAGCGGAACCCATTCCTGAGTTCCCTCGACCCAAATAGCGTCATTGAAGGAGACCGAGCCCCTGTCCAGCATGTCCCGAAGCTGATCGAGTTGATAAGGGCCGTCCACGCCATGTTCTCTTCGCACGTGGAATCGCATTGGGGGTCGTTTCCTTCACTTGATAGGTGAGTAATCGGTCGCCATCAGAATCACCGATTCGACCTTCTCCGTCAGCTTGCCGTTCTTTTCGCTTTCGCTTCGCGCCTTCTGCCATTCGGGATCGGCGCCGAATTCCCTCCAGGCTTTGTCGCGCGCTTCGCGGCTCGGGAAAGCCATCACGTAAACCAGCATGTTCTCCGAGCCTTTCTCCTTGTCTGCAGGCCCCCAGAAACCCACGACTTCCATTCCGTGCTTCTTGAAAATCTTCATGGTGTGGTCGCGGAACCGCGCGTGAAGCTCTTCGAGCTTGCCCGGCGCGGCGGTATAAGTGCGGATCTCGAAACAGCGTGAGTCTTTAGTGAGCGACGGGCTCGGCGCGACGGTCGGCGGCTTCGGCGCTTCCTGCGCCGAAGCGATGACCGAAACAAAGCATAGAATGGAAAAGAGAGCGAACAAACTGGTGAACTTATTCATTGCAATGAGTCTCCTGGGAAAATCAGTTAGTAGTTCCGCCTTCAGGCGGAAGCCTGGGGTAAAGATCAATTCCGTGAATCCAAACTATTCCGCCTGAAGGCGGGACTACGAACTTTTCATTGTTTCCGGGCGTCGCAACGCGACATGAAAGCTCCTGGGAAAAATAGGCCCGATAGGTCTTATCGGACCTGACTAAGACCTGTTCTTTTATTTCGGCGGCATGCGCAGCGCGCCGTCAAGTCGAATCACTTCACCGTTGAGCATTGTGTTTTCGATGATGTGTTTGGCGAGCGCGGCGTATTCCGCCGGATCGCCGAGCCGTGGAGGGAATGGGACCTGCGCGCCGAGCGCCTTCTGGACCTCTTCAGAGAGTCCGGCGAGCAGCGGAGTGTTGAACAGGCCAGGCGCGATGGTCACGACGCGAATTCCCGAACGGGCCAGGTCGCGGGCGATCGGCAGAGTCATTCCGACGATCCCGCCTTTCGACGCCGAATAGGCCGCCTGGCCGATCTGTCCGTCGAAGGCCGCGATCGAGGCAGTGTTGACGATCACGCCGCGTTCTCCTCCGGCGTCCGGCTCCTGTGACGCCATTTGCGCGGCCGCGAGCCGTATGACGTTGAAAGTCCCTATCAGATTGACCTCGATGGTTCGTTTGAAAAGCGCGAGCGAATGCGGCCCTTCCTTACCGACAGTTTTTTCGGCGACGCCGATGCCCGCGCAATTGATCGCGCCCCGCAAAACGCCGAACGCCGAAACAGCCGCGCCTACAGCGTCCTTGACGCTCTCTTCGTCCGCGACATTGGTTTCGACGAAGCGGGCGCTCGGCCCAAGTTCCTGAGCGAGCGCCTCGCCCTTCTCCTTGTTGAGGTCGGCGATGACGACGTTCGCGCCGCTCTCCACAAGCAATCGCGCGGTCGCTCCGCCCAGGCCTGACGCGCCGCCAGAGACCAGAAAAGTATTTCCGCTGACTTTCATTGCTGATGCTCTCCTGCTTGGAGTTTCGTTTTCAGGCCGTCAGTTTGGATTACAAAGCCAGACCGCCTGAAGGCGGAACTCCAAACGCTTTCGAAATGTGTCGATAGGTATATCAGTTGACTCGCGCACTTTATACTTTGCCCTCCAGATGCGGCAAGCCTTCTTCTTACGCGGACGGAAAATTTTGCAAGCCTCCAGCCGGCGCCCGTTCAAACAGTTAGAAAGACCGGAACATAAGAGCCGTCCGCGCGTCTATTGATCGTGTAATACAAAACCAGACATTGCCCATCGCCAATTGCCAATTGAATTGCAGGGAGAGTGACTTGGGGGAGAACCTCTCTGCGAAACGATTGGCAATTGGCAGTGGGCAATCGCCGTTTCGATTTACGCTCACGCTTCGCAAACTTACAGCGGTTTTCAGATGAACGAAGACTCCGCTCCCTCACGGTCGCGGTACAGTACCGCGCGCGTAAGCAAGCGGCCTCTTCAATCAAGCGCAAACCGCTGTAACGTCATTGGCCTTTAGGCGAAACCCCAAACAAATTTCAGTAACTATTGAATCCCTGCCTCAGTAAAGGCAACATAAGAGCCTGTGACGAAGGCTGGTGGCGAATCCGTCTATTCGCCGCATATTGACGCCGGAGGATGATGAAATGAAGAAAAGGTTGGCCGCCATCAGCGGCCTGGTGTCTCTGATTACGCTGACGACTGTTGTTCTGATAGATGGTTCCGCCTATGCCGATCCCGCGCACTGGCCGCAATGGCGCGGGCCGTTCTTCAACGGCGTGGCCAGGACCGCCGCGCCGGTCGAATTCGGCGACACGAAAAACATCAAGTGGAAGATCGAGATTCCGGGGCGAGGCTTTTCGACGCCGGTGATCTGGGGCGATCGAATCTTTCTGACCACGGCCGTTCCTACCGGCAAAGTCGCTCAACCCGCGGCGCCGGAGGAATCACAGAACGCCGCCCAAAATCCCGGAGGCCGCGGCGGGCGAGGGCGTGGCGGTCCGGGCGGAGGATCAGGCGCGGGCGCGGAGCATAAGTTCGTCGTGATGTGCCTGGACAGGAAAACCGGCAAGACATTGTGGGAGCGCGTGGCGAAGGTCGCCACCCCGCACGAAGGCTATCATCAACAATACGGCAGTTTCGCCTCGAACGCGCCGCTGACCGATGGCCGCTACCTGTATGTTTCATTCGGATCGCGTGGAATCTATTGTTACGATCTCAACGGAAAGCTCGTCTGGGAGAAAGACCTCGGCGTGCAGATGCGGATGCGGCTTCAGTTCGGCGAGGGCGTGGCGCCGGCGTTGTACGGCAATTTATTGATCCATCCCTTCGATCAGCAGAGCGGCTCATTCGTGGTCGCGCTGGACAAACGCAACGGCAAGGAAGTGTGGCGTAAGGAACGCGATGAGATAAGCGCCTGGGCCACGCCGCTGATCGCCGACGTCAAGGGAAAGAAACAGGTGATCATCAGCGCCACCAACAAAGTGCGAGCCTACAATCCCGAAAACGGCAATCTAATCTGGGAGTGCGCAGGGCTGGGCGACAACGTAATTCCACATCCGGCGCAGCACAATGACACAGTGCTCGTCATGAGCGGATACCGCAACCCCAAACTGATGGCGATCCGGCTCGGACACGAAGGCAACCTGACCGGCAGCGACGCGGTGCTCTGGAGCCAGACACGAGGGTTGTCCTATACGGCTTCGCCGGTGCTGCACGACAACAAATTTTACGCGCTGACCGATAACGGCATGCTCAGTTGCTTTAACGCCACGACGGGCGAGCCGTACTACCATCAGCAGCGTTTGCCGCAGCCTGACAATTTCAAAGCCTCTCCGGTCGCCGCCGGCGACTATCTCTACCTGGCGAGCGAGAGCGGCGTGATCACCGTCATCAAGCTGGGCGAGAAATTCGAAATAGTGGCTACCAACACCCTCGAGGACCAGATGTTCGTGGCGTCACCCGTCGTCGCTGAAGGCGAGATGTTTTTGCGCAGCAAAACACACCTCTTCTGCGTCAGCGACGGAAAGCAATTAAAATGAGAATCGAGGATCGAGGATGGAAGATCGAGGATCGCGTAACTCGATCT